>JALSPD010000039.1 GCA_026986135.1 DHVE2 group archaeon | reverse complement strand
ATCCCGAACAACAATGTCGCATTTATCAGCTATTCTCTCCATCAGAAGCCATTCTCCAATCCTCCGCACATATGACCCTATGCCCCGTATCTTCTCCTCCCCCAGCGCCTCTTCCTCCACGCGCATCGATTTGCCAAAAAGATTGGAATTGTCAAGATCGTAAATCACCACATTGTACGACTCATCATCAGGATCGTACCTTGTATCAAGGATGAATGTGTATCTCCCAAACTCCTCTTTGATGGTGCCGTTGAAAAGGGAGTAATAAAGACGGATCATGTGCACCGCCTGACCGGGTGCAATGAAAATCGTGTTGTTGCCTCCATCCACAAAACATATGCTCCCCTCTCCTCTCGGAATGGGATGAAAATTTTCCACTGAGAACGGTACAGGTGTGGATTTTGCTATGCTTGGTACTCCAAAATCATCCGGAATCTTCCTCCGTGATATGCTCCTGAGGATGCTGAACACTCCCTCTTCCGCCATTGATTTGGCATTCCTTAATGTGATATAACCTTTTTCCCTAACCTTCATTTAATTTACCATCCTAGTTCCTTCCCCATGCACCATTTTCCATTATCTCCTCCGCGAACCTGATTATCTCGCCAATAATCTCCCCTTTATCCTCACCCATAAGTGAATGGTTGTATCCCCTGGCAATATACAGTCTTTTTTCACCGGTTAAAGCCTCGTATACCTTTCTCTGATTCTCTGGATTAACAAGCCTGTCTCCATCGGGGATTATAACCATACATGGCTTTTTGACCATCCTCGCAGCATTTACCGTATCCACTGCCATAAGCGGCTTGTACGAGCGAATCCATATTCTATCCTGAAGAAAGCCCATTTCACGTGCAATCTGCACCGTTCCTGGTTCTCTGAAAATCTTCTCATAAACAGCACGATATTTGATATAAAATCTTCTTCCCGTTATTCTTTCATATGCAACTCCCATAACATAAATCAACGGTAGAAACATCCTCTCTGCAATGTTCATCTCACCTTTTATGCTTGCAGGTGGAGCAATAGCGATGCACATGTCACCAATACCACCCGCAAGTGCATATATCACCGTTGCAGCCCCCAGACTGTGCCCAAGGAGAATAAGAGGTCTTTTAATTCTGGAGCCTAAATTCTCCACAACCTTGTTTATATCCTGAATATTCTTCTCAATGCTTTCATAGCCCCTGATTCCCTTACTTTCTCCGTGCCCGGAGAGGTCAAATACTATCACACCGAAACCATGAGAGTTTATTTTCTCTGGATAATCAAAGAACTCTCCTGATGATGAAGCGAGACCATGCACAAGCAAAAAGGTACCACGATCTCCTGGATAGTACCTTCCACGCAATCCATCAACATCAATTTTTTCCATCTTCGCAACCTCCAAGCACCTTTTCAATTCTGAACTCCTCATCGTTGAGCTTCTTCTCAAAGAAATCCACAAATATACGATATCTCTTTAATCTCTGACGTGGTTTACCACGTACACTGTGTCCATGGTCACCATTCTTGAAAACTACAATGTGGCTTTCTTTTCCAAGGGATATCAGAATATTATGGAACATCAAGCTCTGATCTAAAGGACAGCGATAGTCCTCCATACTATGAATGAACAGCACAGGGGTACTTACTCTATCAGCGTAAAACAACGGGCTCAGTTTTCGGTAATTCTCGTTATTTAGCGGATTATCGCCTATAACCTCTCTATCAAACCATAGCCCAATATCGGAGAAAGCATAGGAGGTAAGCCAGTACGATATACCCTGCTCACTTATCGCAGCCTTAAATCTATCTGTCTGGGTAATGGCCCAGTTGGTCATAAATCCACCGTAGCTTATTCCCGTTATACCCATTCTTCCAGAATCAATCCTCTTTTCCCTCAATAGAAGATTGTCAAGTGCTTCCATAATATCTCTGAAATCCTCAAGTCCAGTGCGTTCAAGCACATCAAGGGCAAACTCTTCAGAGTATCCATTGCTGCCACGGGGATTTACCATCAGCACATAATACCCCCTAGATGCCATTAGCTGAGCATTGTAATGGAAGTAGTATCCGTACATCCCCTTGGGTCCACCATGGACGAACAGGATAAGGGGAGCCTTCTTTCTACCCCTAGGTCGTATATACCATGCGTCAATCTCCTTTCCATCAAAACTTTTAAATTTGAAATGGTTGTGCTTGAGCGGCTTCAGTTTCCTGAGAATCTCCGAGTTATAGGAAGTGATTTTCCTTGTTTTTCCATCGTATATGTACAGTTCTCCAGGTTCCGTGTCCCTCATCATCAAAAAAGCCACCTTCCCACGAGATACATCAAATGAGTAAACATAACCACCTTCTCCCGCAATCTCGGTTTTCTCACCCGAGGAGTATTTTTCAAGGATTAAACTTCCCCTTCTTGCAACCAAACCGTAGATTGATCCATCTTCTGAAATCTTACCCATCTCCGTGTTTAAACCAAATTTTTCGTTAACATCAACTATCCTCTCACCATCATAAATGTAGAGATACCAGTGCTGGCTTATTTTTCTACGGTCCTTCCTGCCATGAAGAAGAATTCTTTGCCCGTCGGTATCAGCCACAATGTAGGGTACCTTTTCTAAAAGAATTCGTTTTTTTCCGTCGTAAATCTTAATGGTGTAGTACATAAAAAGATGCTCTTCAAGATAGGTGGTATAGATTACTGCATCTCCGTGCCACATGGCATTTTCAACATTGTAATCTTCAAACTCATCAACCACAGTTTCTCCCTCAACATCGTAAATTTGAAAGATGAATCGTTCATTGTCACGGAAACCCTTTCCATTGAACCATACTGGAACCGTATTATCATACCAAAGATCCTCATCGTCAAGCTTCTTTGATATGAGGATCAGCACCCTTCTTGAATCACTATGCCAGTCAACAGAAACGATTCTCTTTGCCTCCACCAGACGTTTTGCGCTCATACTTTCAACATCAAGGAGATACAGATCGCTCTTTTTCTTATCTTCATCAACCCTGAGGTAAAGCATCTTCTTTCCATCAGGTGAAAATCTTGGCATGGTTGCATCCTCTACGTATCTGCGCGATTTTGAGTGAAGATCCTCAATCACCACAGTGTTTTCATACCTGTTCTCCTCCAGATTAGCTTTTCGTAGTACATAAGCCACCCTGCCACCATCCGAACTCTGATTAACATCCTGCAGATATGCAAGTTTTACAAAGGTATCTTCTGACCATACCATTATACCACCGCATACCCCATGGGGATATGGGAAATAAATGTATTGAGCGATTTTCTTAAATGGATGTATGCAATCCACCATGCATGAGAATAGCCATCATTGGAGCGGGCATCGTTGGGCTCGCTGTTGCAAGGGAACTAAGCAAGTATAAGGCGAATATTCACATTTTTGAGAAAAACGAAGATGTTGGGATGGGCACAAGCAAAGCCAACACCGGTATAATTCATGCTGGATTTGATGATCCGCCAGGAACTAACAGGGCAAAGTTCTGCAGAAGGGGAAACGAGATATGGCACAGATGGGTTAGGGAGCTATCCATACCCACGGCCTGGAAGGGTGAGATCATCGTGGCCATGGATTATGATGGTATCAAAAAAATTGAAGAGTTAAAGAAAAGAGGCGAAGAAAACAGGGTTCCAGGTCTTGAGATCTGGGATCGCAAAAAACTCCTTAAAATGGAACCGAGAATAAGCACCGAGGCACAGGGTGCTCTGTTCGCACCTACAGGAGGTGTTATGGAATCATTTTTTGCCCCTGTAGCCCTTTACGAGAATCTCGTGGATAATGGAGTAATATTTCACTTTAATTCCCCAGTTATTGATATTGTGGAAAGAGGAGATGAACTTGAAGTAGTAACCCCCTCTGAAAGGGAAAAATTTGATCTTGTTATCAACGCCGCAGGACTTTATGGCGATAGAATAGCCGCAATGATGGGCTATGATTTTAAGATATATCCGCGAAAAGGAGAGTATTTTCTTTTCCCAAAGATACTTCTTCAGGTGAATTACATAATATTTCCCACACCTTCAAAGGGAACAAAGGGGGTGGTTATTGAAAATACCCCCGCAGGAACGCTGATGATAGGTCCTAACGCCCAAGATATTGATGATAAGGATGACAAAAGTACCACTGAACAAGGACTGGAGTTTGTATACGAAAGTGCAAAGAAGATTGTTCCAGGCATACCCCCACGGTCAAAAAGCATAAGACAGTTCGCAGGACTTAGAGCCGAGACTCCACAGCGTGATTTTATAATGACCTTCCATGATAATTTCTGGAATCTGATTGGTATGAG
>JALSPD010000038.1 GCA_026986135.1 DHVE2 group archaeon | reverse complement strand
TGGATACTTTCAGAAAGACACAGAGTGGTGCTTGTAGATGCTGATGTAGAATGTCCCAATGATCACATCCTACTATCTGCAAATCTGGAAAAGGAGGAGAATGTAACACTTTTCAAGCCAAAATTTGATTACAAAAAATGCACTGCCTGTGGGCTATGCATAGAAAGGTGCGAGGAAAACGCCCTCGTTAAATTCAAGGAAGGGTATCCTTTTTTGATGCCCACATTATGCTCAGGATGCAGAACCTGCCAGCTTGTTTGCCCGGTTGATGGAGCAATACTGGAGGATCACCGACTCGTGGGCCATACATACGAAGCAAAAATAAACGAAAAACTACACCTGGTTACCGGGCTCCTTGAGGAAGGGGAGGAAAGATCATATCCTACAGTGCTGGCTGCAAGAAGACGTGCTATGAAAATTGACGCAGACATCCATCTATTTGATACCATGCCAGGAACTGGAAACCATGTGGCTGCTGCCATTGAGGATTCAAAGATAGTTATAGCAGTATCAGAACCCACACCCCTTGGGGAACATGATCTTGAGATGATTCTCAAACTGCTTGAAAAACTGAAACTGAAGGCATGGATAGTAATAAACAGGAGCGATCTTGGAGATATCACAAATCATAAGAGAATCGCCGAAAAATACGGAGCTGAGATAATAGCGGAAATACCCACCAGCGATGAGATAGTGAAGAGCTATGTTTCAGGGGTACCGGTAGTGAAAATGTATCCTCAGGGAGTAACTGCGAATGTTTTCAGGGAGATAGCGAAAAGAGTTGAGGGGGTGATGTAAATGGAAATAGTCATAGCAAGTGGAAAGGGTGGTGTGGGAAAAAGTACCCTTACAGGATCTCTGATTTCGCTTCTTAGCAAAGAGTTCAGAATTGCTTCTGTTGACGCTGATGCAGAGGCACCTAATCTGCATCTTATCTTCAATGTAAAAAAATGGGATTATGAGGAGGAGTTTGTCTCTGCAAAAACAGCATCTATTAACGATAATTGCATAAACTGTGGAGTTTGCAGGGAGGTGTGCATATACGAAGCTATATATGTTGAGAATGGTATGCATAAAATAAAGCAGTATCTCTGCGAAGGCTGCGGAGCATGCAAGGCCGTTTGCCCAGTGGATGCTATAGATATAAGTGACTCTGTATCCGGTTGGCTCAGGATAGCCAACACCAGATTCGGACCTTTAGTATCTGCAGAACTAGATGTTGGAAAACCTAACAGTGGAAAACTGGTGACTGAGGAGAAAAAAATAGCCAGAGAATGGCAGAAAAAAGGAGATGTGGATCACATAATAATTGATGCTGCAGCAGGCATAGGATGTCAGGTGATCTCTTCCATAAGTGGAGCAAATCTCGTAATAATAGTTGCCGAACCAACACCTTCAAGTGTAAGCGATATGAAGAGAATGTACGATCTTGCTAAGCACTTTGGAATAAAAAGCAAGATAGTGATAAACAAGGACGGTATGAACCCGGGATTTAAAGAGATTGAAAACTTCGCAAGAAATAATGATATTGAAATTATCGGTAGAATTCCATACGATAAAACAGTACCTAAGGCCCTTACATCCATGCAACCACTTGTAGAATTCGCCCCAGATTCACCTGCAAGTAAAGCAATAATAGAAATTTCAGAGGTGGTAAAGGGGTGGTTATGATGTATGAAACAGAGATCATTAAATACCTCCTAGTAGAATGCGATGGTTTGCATCCATTCTACATCTCCAGAATAGTAGCCCTGCTTGATATAGAGTACCTCAAAGAAAAGGGAAAGAAACTCACAGATTTTGATTATCAGAAAACACAATTTGGATTCTACAGCAACAAGATTCCAGAGATCCTCAACAACCTGAATGTTGAGAAGATAGAAAGTGAACGGGGAAACTACTTAAAACTGAAACATCAAAATGAGGAAATTGTCCTACCAGATGAGGTCAAAAAGAAAATAAACGAGATTCTTGACAGAGTATGCGATCTTCCAGACAGCGAAATAAACAGGATGATAATAGAGTCTCCCCACTATGACAAACTTTGATTTAAATGGATGCGGATGATAAAAATATTTCATTATTTACTTTGCCAAATGGCTATTTAAATGCTATATTTCACTATCTCCTTGGAATTTATAGCCACACAAAAATTATCATGATTTCATCGATTTTTAGATTTATGTAAAGTCTTGTCTAGATCTGACCAAAATATAAGTATATACTTTGTATATGCTTTATTTATATTTTCTCCCAGATATAGTACTATCTCATTTTTATATCCAGCAATGATACTTTTTCTCATATTTATCTTCTCATGAGGAAAAATTCTAATTAGCACATAATACTTTATAAACATAATGATATAAAAATTTTCATGTAAACAAAATAAAAATGTCATATTAAATCCTCTTCCATTGATATATTCCGCCTCTTAATTTGAATCTTTCAAAATCAAATTTCAGATTATCAACTGCTCTTTCAAATGAAATGTTAACCAAAGATTTCCTTGGATTATTCTTTTGGGTTTTTTCATCATAAAACCTGCCGTTGGGATCAATCATTAGATAAGATCCTCTCATCATTTCTTCGTCCTCATCCACCGGATTTAAGTCGGCATGTCTTTTTGTAAAGAACTTAAATTCCTCTTTCTTTATGGCTAAAGATGATGCCTCTTCGTTGATGCCATCCACTATTTTTAATTGAAAAACTTTCCACCTATCAGGCCTTATTTTTTTAATTATTTTATGCATATCCTCCTTCCAATTAAGCTTTGTAACCACAGTATTAATTTTTATACCAACGTGTGGTTGAGTATCTCTTATTAGTTTCACAGCTTTTATTACCCTAATAACATGATCACCATACCCTCTTCCAAGTTGCAATTCAACTTCTTCATTTCCGCTATCCAAGCTAATCCCAATCCAATCCAGATATTTACCGTAGTCTGAAAGGAAATTTTTACCGATATCTTCTGTAATATAATATCCATTAGTAACTATAGATGTAACCATCCCAATGCTCTTTGCATACCTCACAAGTTCTCCAAGATTGCTGCATAACAGCGGTTCACCGCCTGTGAAATTTATCTTTTCTATATTATTCATTCTTAACTTTCTTATAAGTGTTTTAGATTTTTCTATATCTCTGCATAACTCGGGTATTTCTCCGAATTTTGAAAAACAAAATTTACAAGAATAGTTGCATCTTTCAACCATATGCCAGTTAACCGCCAATGGACCTTTCGACAAAAAATAAGGAGAGATCATTTTCAGCACCTCTTAGAATTCCTTGCTGCTGCCTTCATGGCTCTCCTTTTAAATCCTTCATCAGATTTGACAGCCCTCCCACTATCTACTGCACTCTGTATCCTCGCAGCTGCTTTTGGTGTCATTTTTGCTTTTTTTCCCATGCATATCACCTCCAAAGATACAATATGCTTGTCCTTAATAGTTATTTTCTGGTGCATATTTTAAATATATGGTACACATAATCTCAAAATAAGATACATAGAGAGGTGATATGTTGGACGGAAAAAAGAACAAAAAATGGACTTCCCTTAAAATAACCGCCAATATGAAAGAATCCTTCGACGAAATAAAAGAATTTCTTAAAAGAGAATATTACAACAAGCATTTCAACAACGATGATGTTATGAGATTTCTAATTTATTTTGCAAAGATCGCTATGGAACTCGGGGATAACCCTAAACTTGAATGGATAAACGAACCGATAAAATTTGAAAGCATCGATGAACTCGATGAGAAACTTAGAGATATTTCGAATAATTTGGATTTTGACATAGGGCATCTCCGCACGGGTGCACTTTTGGGTTTGCTTGAAATGGCCAATAATGCCATGGAGAAAGACAGAAAGTTGGGTGAGCTTTATATTGATTATTCCATTGAATGGGCATCCAGATTTAAAATAGATGTTGCTTCATATATGGAAAGTTATTTTGAGGATGTCATAAAAAAATTACTGAATGGAGTCTATGACTCAACCAGAAAAATAGGTAGGAAGAAAGAAGTAAGAAAAAATTTGTTTAAAAAAGTAGAGAGGTTGGTGCAGCTAATATTTACAAGAACACCACGTAAAATAATTTCAGAAATCATTTATAAAGAGGTCTATAGTGACAACTACGATATTGCTGGAGGTTTAATTAAAAGATATTTGAGTGGCTATGATAAAGGACCCTTTGGTTTTAGCAATCACAATGATGAGATATATGATAATGAATTTAAATCCTCTTTAAAAAGGTACTTGCAATCACTAGATAAAAACAAGCGTTATGAGGAAATAAAATCAATGGTGTTCACGGTAAACTCTCTAAAAAATAAATTGAGATTGTTAGAGATTGTATGTGAATATACAGATGTAAAGCCCATATACGAAGAACTTCTAGAGAAATTTTCCTTAGATCGCAGAATAGAAATAG
>JALSPD010000037.1 GCA_026986135.1 DHVE2 group archaeon | reverse complement strand
ACGCCACCAGAGGGTAGAAGAGCAGGATCACTTATAAGAATGGCCCCCAGGGGTAGGGACAAGGTTGTGAAGTCAATTGAAGAAGTCATAAAGAAAGTTGGACTTGAGGATGGTATGACCATAAGTTTTCATCATCATCTTCGCAATGGAGATTTTGTTGTTAACATGGTGATGCGGGCAATCCAGAAGATGGGAATCAAAAACATAAGAGTTTTTCCGACGGCCCTGTTTCCAGTACATGAGCCCCTCGTACCCATGCTCCGCGATGGCACTATACGGCGAATTGAGGGGAGTATGAATGGACCGTTGGGTGAAGCCACGAGTTACGGAGAAATGAGGGAGACTGCTGTGCTGAGATCCCACAGCGGAAGGGTGCGAGCGGTTGAAAGTGGAGAGGTCCACATTGATGTTGCATTTATAGCGGCGCCCACAGCGGACAGGTACGGAAATTTAAATGGTGTGGATGGGCCATCTGCCTGTGGTCCTCTTGCGTATGCCATGGTTGATGCCTATCATGCGGATCACACAGTTGCGATTACTGATAATCTTGTGCCGTATCCAGCGCATCCCATAAGCATATTCCAGCATCAGATTGATTATGTGGTTCCTGTGGATAGAATAGGTGATCCCCAGGGAATAATGTCTGGAACATTGAGGATAACCACATCCCCATCACGTTTGAAAATAGCCAGATACGCCCTTGAAGTTATAGATCGTGTGGCCCTGAGGGATGGTTTCTCTTTCCAGGCTGGAGCAGGTGGTATTTCTCTTGCGGTTACAAAATTCCTCGGAGATCTGATGAGAAAGAAGGGAATAAGGGCCTCGTTTATAAATGGGGGAGTGACAAAGTACGTGGTAGACATGCTACATGAAGGGCTCGTGGATGTTGTATTTGATGGTCAGGCCTTTGACCTTGATGCTGTAAAATCACTTAAGGAGGACCCCAATCACATTGAAACTCCCCTGGCCATGTACGGAAATCCATATTCATCTGGAGGTATAGTTAACATGCTTGATGTGGGTGTTCTCGGTGCCACAGAGGTTGACATTGATTTCAATGTGAATGTCAATACACACAGTGATGGTCTTTTACTGCATGGTATCGGAGGGCATCAGGAGGTGGCAGCTGGCTCTGCACTCACGATAATTACTGTGCCATTATACAGGTATCGTGTTCCAGTTATAAGGGAAAGGGTTACTACTGTTACTACCCCTGGTGAGGTTGTGGATGTTGTGGTCACGGAGCATGGTATTGCTATTAATCCCAAGAGGGATGATATAATTGAGGCCATGCGTGGCTCAAAGGTACCCATCCACGACATCCAGGATCTTCAGAAGAAGGCGGAGAGGATATGTGGAAAGCCTGAAGAGCCAAAAACAACTGACGATATAGTGGCCGCAATACTGTGGAGAGATGGAACGGTGATTGACGTTGTTTATAAGGTGAAAAAATAGCTTCCGAAGGTATTTAACCCATTAAACAATTCTCCCTTTATGTTTGATTCTTTGATAAGTCCGAAAAGCGTTGCCGTTATAGGTGCCTCACATAATCCATCCAAGATTGGCTATGTTGTGCTTAAAAATCTGGCCACCCATGGGTACAGGGGTGAGGTTTATCCTGTAAATCCCAAAGGAGGAGAAATTCTTGGATATCGGGTTTACAGGGACATTGGGGAAATTCCTCCGGTGGATCTGAGTATCATTACCCTTCCAGCAGAGCTAACTGTCAGAGTTTTTGAGGATGTTGCGAGAAAATCAAAATTCATAATACCGATCGCAGGCGGTTTTGGAGAAACTGGACCAGAGGGCAAGGAGTTGGAGAATAAAATACTGGAGATAGCAAATAGACATGGTGCTCGTGTAATTGGACCCAATACTGTTGGGATCTATATCCCGAGAAGTGGGGTTAATACAGCCCTCATAGTTCCTGAGAGGTCAAGGTTTCCAGGAGATGGGAAGATTGCATTCATAACCCAGAGTGGTGCCCTTGGGCTGTTAACCATGGATTCCTTTGCAATGTACGGGGTGGGTTTTTCGGCATTCATCAATCTGGGGAACAGGGTTGATGTGAATGAAAACGAGCTTTTGAGGTATTTTGGGGATGACGATCACACGCAGGTTGTAATTCTGTATATTGAGAGTTTTAAAGACGGTAGAGAATTTATGCGGATTGCGAAAGAGGTTAGTGTAAGAAAACCCATTGTTGTGCTCAAAGCAGGTAGGACCGCTAGAGGTGGTAAGGCAGCTAGCCTTCATACTGGTGCATTGGGTGGCAGCGATGCGGTGGCAGATGGAGCTTTTAAGCAGTGTGGAGTAATAAGAGCGTACGATGAGGTTGAACTCGTGGACTATGCCAGGGCCCTTGCCTATGGAAAACCGTTCTCAGGAAATAGGGTGGCTGTGGTTACCTCTGCGGGTGGTGTGGGCGTGGTTACCACGGATTACATTGAGAGTGATAGCAGGGGGGTTGGCCTAAAAATGGCCGAACTGGATGAGGAGACCAAAAGAATCATCAGGGAGGAAGTAGTACCTTTTGCATCGGTGGAAAACCCTGTGGATATGACAGCACAGGCGAGCGATGATGATTACGACGGGGTTCTTGAGGCGCTTAATGATGATCCCAATGTTGATGCAATTCTTGTATATGCTCTCTTTCAGACTCCGCTTATAAGTGAGAGACTGGTGGACATAATTGAAAAGTGGCATCACCGTGGTAAAAAGCCCATTGTTGTTGGCACAATTGGAAGTGAATTCTCTATGAAAATGCTGGGGGAATTTGAAAAGCGTGGCATACCTGCATACCCAAGCATTGAACGTGCAGTTAAGGCGCTAAGGGTTCTCCATGATAGAGCTCATATCCTGGGGAGGCTGATAGAATGAACGAGTACGAGGCAAAGAAGTTCCTTTCAAGTTATGGTATCTCCATACCGAGAGGCTATGTGATATCATCAGAGGGGGAAATTGATAAATTATCCCTGAACTATCCCATTGTTGCAAAGGTTCTCAGCGAGGAGATTTTACACAAGAGCGATGTTGGTGGGGTTATCCTGAACATAACATCCAAAAGAGAGGCAAAAGAAGCGTTTAAAAAAATCCACGGAAAGTTTCACACACCCGTCCTTTTTGAGGAGATGGTTCGTGGTGAAGTTGAGGTTATTGTAGGTGTCATAAAGGACCAGACTTTTGGTCATGCGCTCATGTTCGGTTTGGGGGGAATATTCACCGAGATATACAGGGATGTAACCTTCCGTGTGATTCCCATAGCAAAGAAGGATGCGGAGGCTATGATTGAGGATATCAGGGGAAAGAAGATCCTGGAGGGTTACCGCGGAATAAAAGTTAACAGAGAGTCAGTGGTAGACCTCCTTTTGAAGATATCAAAAGTTGTGGAAGATAACCCGAATATTATAGGGATGGATCTAAATCCAGTTATACTTACCCACGATGATGCCATCGTGCTTGATGCTAAGATAATACTGGAGAAATCTGGAGAATCATAATCTCTTTTCGCACTCAATCGCAAGTGCGTTCAACACTGCTTCAGGATCCCCGATACATGTCATCCCAGCGGCGTTTTTATGTCCTCCATATTTGCATCCAAATGCCACTGAGACATCATGGTATACCTCCAGAAGATTTATCTCTCTGCTTCTCCCGGTTATTCTCACTTCATCGCCCCGTGCAGAGGCGACGAAAATAGCATCTGCAATGGATGATAGAAGCGTGGCCACTGAGCTTTCGTGGGCACCCACGATGGTATACGCTACAATTTTCCTTCCCTTGGTTCTGAATTTTAGGCGTTGCATCCCCTTTAATATGGCTACCTTCTCACTCTGAACGTAGGGAAAATCAAAAATCTCTGCGATTTTACCGTATTCAATTCCTGAATCTTCAATTAATCTGGACACTATCCTAAATGTTCCTCCGTTCGCGTGTCTGAACCATCTTGTATCTGTGATTATACCTCCCATAAGAAGAACGTAAGCAATCTCATTTTCCACCTTTCCGAAGATATCGTAGAGCATCTCTGAACATGAGGGATACGAGGGTTTTACTACCCTTACATCGGCAAGTATGTCATTGCTCGCATGGTGATCGTACACGGCATCAATTCTGAAATCCCTGAATTTTCCCAGCTGTTCACGACTGGCTGTATCAACAACTATTATTTCATCGTAACTGTTCTCATCAGCATCAAATTTAACATTAATCCCGAATTTTTTCACCATATATTTTGAGAATCTGTCCAGAGAATCCGCGGCTAAATCGGCACCGCCAAAAATTCTGGAAAGGTAATATGCGGATGCGAGAGCATCAAGATCCGCATTTTTGTGCATCAAAATCAGGCGGATTGGGCACCTCCTCCGTAGCGAGCGAATTCTTCCTGAATCTCTCTTAGTTTTTTCTCCAGAAGCGCCTGCTGTTTCTCCACAGTCTTTATTCTCAGTTCAAGAAGTTCCTTTTTCTCTTGGAGCTCTTTCTTTATATCCTCCCTGCTTTTAACACGCACGAGAATTGCCCCGACACTCTTGTATATGGGAGCATCTTCATCCACATTTTCCAGTTCCTCAAGGCTTTTCTCGGTTTCTTTTAGAGATACTTCAAGTTGATATTTCTGAGCCACTATTGCTTCAAGCTCACCCTGAAGTTTCTGAGCCTGCTCAAGTTTTTCCCGAAGGTGTGGTGCAAGACTAACGGCCATTTTCAATCACCTCTTCAACTTTAATTGCCAGATCCAGCCATCTCAGATATGAGTTCACAGCTGCCCTGAGCGCATGGGTGTCCTCCGCATATATTGTTATCTCAAGACCATCACCAATATTCACATCCACCCGGGTCCTTGGGATCTCCCGATTAGCCTCTACACTGAGCGCTCTGTGAATCCTCCTGGCCATCTCATAGGGAATCCCCACGCTCAGGTCCAGCCTGTGCACATTGCAGTAATTCACAGGCGGTATAAAGAGGTTTTCCTTGACCATCCCATAAAATGTATGAAAACATTTATAAAGGAAATGCCTATTGCAGTGTGCAAATCGGGGGATTCAAAATGAAGAAGGAGAACCCTGAACTGGTCAATCTGATACGGGAACTGAAAATCAAAGCAAGGGAGAATAATGCGAGTATCTGGAGGGATATAGCTGAGAGGCTTGAGGGTCCCTCAAGCAATTATGCTGAGGTTAATGTGAGCAAGATTCAGAGATACGCAAGCGATGGAGAGGTTATAGTGATCCCGGGAAAACTTCTGGGCGCAGGTATTATTAACAAGAAGGTTACCGTGGCAGCCTGGAAGGTGAGCAAAAGTGCCGAGGAGAAGATAAAGAAGGCGGGAGGAAGAGTAATAGGGATACTTGATCTTGTTAACGAGAATCCTAAAGGCTCCAATGTTCGCATAATGGGGTGATCCTTCATGAAGATTATTGATGCAAGTAATATGGTGCTGGGACGTCTTGCAAGCAAAATAGCCAAAGATCTGTTGAATGGTGAGGAAATAGTAGTTGTCAATGCTGAAAAGGCAGTTATAGTTGGAAACAAGGACTACATCTTTGAAAAATACGCGGAGAGAAGAAACATTGGAAGCGTAAGAAAGGGTCCGTACTATCCAAGGATGCCCGATCGCATCCTCAGGAGAACTGTTAGAGGAATGCTTCCAATGAAAAAGCCCCATGGAAAGGAAGCATATAAAAGGCTCAGGGTGTATATGGGCGTACCCCCAGAGTACAGAAACAGGGATTTTGAAATTTATGAAGATGCGAAAAATACAAAATTGAAGGGTTATGTCACCCTTCGTGATCTGTCTGTATATCTGGGTGCAAATTTGAGGTGATGAGGGATGAAGGTAACAATAGCCAGCGGTAAAAGAAAAACAGCCATTGCACGGGCTGTTGTGAAAGAGGGTAAAGGTAGGTTCAGGATAAATCATATGCCATTTGAGATCTATGAGCCAGAGGTGGCCCGCCTTACAATTATGGAGCCCGTGGCTCTGCTTGGAGACAGGGTCAAGAATGTTGATGTTGAGGTTAAGGTGAAGGGTGGCGGTGTGATGGGGCAGGCAGAGGCTGCCCGAACCGCTGTTGCAAGGGCTCTGCTGAAATATTTTGACAACGATCCGCAGATTGAGGAACTCTTCAAGGAATATGATAGGAGCCTGCTTGTGAACGATGTGCGCCGCAAGCTTCCGAAGCTGCCCCTGGGCAGGGGTGCAAGGAAGCGCAGGCAGAAGTCGTACAGGTGATCACCTTGATCATTCCTGTACGATGTTTTTCCTGTGGGCGAGTGATTGCCTCTGACTACATGGCCTTTGTTAGCAGGGTACGGTTCATAAGGGAGAATGAGAAAAGAGACCCCACTCCTGAGGAGATTGAGAGGATTTTTGATGAGCTTGGGGTTAAAAGGTACTGTTGCAGGAGAATGATTCTCAGCCATGTTGATCTGATTGACGAAGTGCTTCCATTTGACTGAATGGGTAGGTTTAAATATTCGCAGAGGCATGATGCAGTATGGTACCTGGAGAAGTGGATGTTAAGCAGCTTGCTGAGGAGGTAAAGAATCTCAAAAGGGAAATGGACGAGATGAAAAAGCTTATAAGAAGTCTTTTGCAGGAACTTATGGAGAGTGAGAGAAGCGATGATGAGGACTTCTTTGATTTTAACTAAAGGTTTATATTGTTGTATGAGTTTAGCGGGAGTGGTGGAAAAATGACGATGCCTTTGAAGATGCTGGAAACATTTCTAAACAAGAGAATATCGCTGCTTCTTAAGGACAACAGAGTACTGGAAGGAAAGCTTGTGGGCTACGATGATTACATGAACATGGTTCTTGAGGACACAGTGGAGATCACACCTGAGATGACCAGGAAGATAGGTGTGGTCATATTGCGTGGCAATAATGTGGTTAGAATGACGCTTGTAGGATGACTATGAGCGAGGAAAAAGTTATTTGCCCCAAATGCGGAGGCGTTATAGACCCAGAGACGCTTACATGCGATAGTTGTGGTGCTAAATATACGAGGGAGGAGTATGAGGCGATACGGGATGAGCAATCCCTTAAGAGCTGGCTTCTTGGAGGGGATGAAGTAGAGGTTGCAATGGATGGAGATGCAGATTCTGACGCCATAAAAAGATGGCTTGAGGGCGATGAAAGCGCGCTTCTTGGCTGGACCGAGGAGATGGAGCTTGGAACCGAGAAGGTAGCGGAGATCCAGGAAAAAGCTGGCGAAGTCCGTAAAGAAGTGGAAACTGGAGAGGTTAGTATTGATGAGGTTATCCAGGAGAATCTTAAGTTAAAAAGTTTGCTTGAAGTTGAAACTGCAAAGAGGGAGGAACTGGAGGAGGAGGTGGAAAAGTTAAGAAAGGAACTGGAGATACTAAAACAGGAGGCAGTTAAGGAATTGCCTAAGGAGGAAAAAGAACTTAAACTTCTTGAGATGGAGCTCAAGCAGAAGGAAATTGAGCTTGAGATGAAGGAAAAGAAACTCGCTTTGCAGACGGAGGTTAAAGGAGGATTATCTCCAGAACAGCTGGAAGAGCTCAAGGAACTTGCAAAAAGTGAAAATGTTCAGAATCTTCTTGATCAGATTAAGGATTTAACTGAGCAGATTGCAGAGAAGGATCGTATTATAAGTGAATTGAAGAATGAGCTTCATCTGAAGGAAGAGGAAATGAAGAAACTCCAGGAGATGATAAGATACAAGGAGGAGGAGTTAACAAGAAGAGAGCAGGATCTCCAGTTCAGGGAGAAGAAGCTGGAGAAAGAGCTTCGCAACCTTGAGATGATGAAAAGTGAAATGGGCGACATGGATGAGTTAGCCTTAAAGAGGCGGCTAGAGGATCTTGAAGAGGAGATTAAGAGAAAGGAGGAGGAATTGCGGGTTAAAATGAAGTATCTGGAGGCAAAGGAAAGGGAGTTGAAGGCTAAGATGGAGGGGCTGGTGGAAGAAGAGGTGGCCATGGCCCAGGAGGAAATAAAAGCGGAGATAAAAGAGAAGAAGGTACGTACAGGAACAAGGCGCCTGGACGACCTTCTCTATGGCGGATTCCCGATAGGTTCAAATATTCTCATCTATGGTCCACCATACAGTAAAAAGGAGGTGCTAATTTACTCGTTCATGGCAGAGGGTCTTAGGAAAGGGGTTCCAGCAGTGTGGATTCTTACAGATAAAACTGTGATGGATATACGCGATGAAATGAGTTTTGTCCTTCCAGCATATGAGCAGTATGAGAAGATGGGTCTGGTGTACTACATTGATGCCTACTCAAGAAGTATTGGTGACGAGAACCAGATTGAAGGTGTGATATATCTTGACTCTCAGACCGATGTGGATGGAATAATAAAATCAATGGCTGAGATTTCAAAAAAGATAAAGGAGAAGCATCCTTATTACAGGCTTGCATTTATGAGCCTATCAACGGTGATGGCGTACATGAACCAGCAGGAATTGCTGAGATTCCTTCAGATATTTGTGTCTTGGAGGAAGAGGGATAAGGCGGTATCTCTTTATATGGTTGAAAAAGGACTTCACAGTGAGAATGAAATTCAGATGGTAGGAAGTATGATGGATGGAATGATTGAATTCAAGATGGAGGCTCACAAGACATATCTCACAGTTCACGGAATAACCGAGGTACAGAGCAGGAACTGGATTGAGGTTACTGCGAGTAAGAGTGGTATTACCCTCGGTTCGTTTAGCCTTGGTCACATAAGGTGATATCTGGTGATGGATTTGAAGGCTAAGAAAGTGGGGAAGGTGGAGTACGTAATTGATATGGACAAACGACCTGACAAGATAAGGTTCCTCTGGAGAAAGGGTAGATTGTACCTCTCAGTTGGGGGTGTGATTCTCAACACAGACGACACATGGTACGAGGTCCCTGCTGAGAGTATCCGAGATGTGCGCCTGGATGAAAACGGTCTGCTTGTCCTTGATTTTGAGACTGGTGAGATAAAAATAGTTTCAAAAGATATAAATTCTCTCAGAGCGATGAGGCATTTTCTTCTCCCGTATATAAGGGGGAATTAACCCATGATCGTACTTGGCATTGAGGGTACAGCCCATACTGTAGGTGTGGGAATAGCCTCAGAAGATAAAATTCTTGCAAATGTCTCTGACATGTATCGGCCCCCTGAGGGCGGCATACATCCACGTGAGGCTGCAAACCATCATGTTAAATACTTACCTGAACTGATAAAAAAGGCATTTGAAAATGCAAATATTACTCCAGAGGAGATTGATGGTGTTGCATTCTCCCAGGGTCCTGGATTGGGTCCATGCCTGCGCACGGTGGCGACTGCGGCAAGGATTATAAGCCAGAAGCTGAATGTTCCCATAGTGGGGGTAAATCACTGCGTCGCCCATCTTGAAATTGGGAGATTTACCACAGGTGCTGAGGATCCAGTCATGCTGTATGTTTCTGGGGGTAACACACAGATAATCTCCTACTCAAATGGAAGGTACAGGGTCTTCGGTGAAACCCTTGATATTGGTATTGGTAATATGCTGGATAAACTTGCAAGGGATATGGGAATTCCATTTCCGGGGGGCCCAAGAATTGAAAAGATGGCAAAGGAAGGGCAGAAATACATCCCTTTGCCATATTCAGTAAAGGGCATGGATGTATCTTTCTCAGGGCTCCTCACTGCTGCACGAAGCCACATAGGTAAAGAAAGAAAAGAAGATATTGCATACAGTGTGCAGGAAACTGCCTTTGCAATGCTTACGGAGGTGACCGAAAGGGCCCTTGCGCATCTTAAAAAGGATGAGGTACTGCTCGCAGGAGGTGTGGCCAGAAATAGAAGATTGCAGGAGATGGTTAGGGAGATGGCTGAGCAGAGAGGAGCCAAGATGTATGTGCCACCAGGGGAGTACTGTGTTGACAACGGTGCAATGATAGCTTACCTGGGGTTGCTTTATCTGAAACACGGATACAGCATGAAAATTGAGGAAACGCAGGTCATACAGAAATTCCGTACAGATGCCATGGAAGTTCCGTGGGTGGTAAGAAAGCATTCCCGACAGTATCCAGAGATGCCGGGTGCAGAAGCAAGAATTGTGATGGATGAATTTTATGGAAGACCGGCCATAAGAAAGATAAGAATAAAAAAGGGATACCGTATACGGGAAATTGATGAAAATCTAAGAAAAGAGCGAACAAGAAGAGAGGCATCCATAATGCACGAGGTGAAGAGGTACGGAATCCTTGCGCCCATAATCTATGATATTGACGATTCAGAAATCGTTATGGAAAAAATCCAGGGAAAAACATTATTTGAAACCATTGAGAATCTTGGTGATGAGGAAATAATAAAGGTCCTTAAAGAGGTGGCTGAGATAGCTGCGAAGCTTCACAGAGCCAGGATATCACATGGTGATCTTACCACCAGTAATATGATCCATACTTCTGATGGGATTTATCTTATTGATTTTGGGATGTCCTCTCGGGAGGCAACCATTGAGGATATGGCGGTGGATATCCACATGTTTGATGAGGCGTTTCAGTCGGCCCATCATGAAAAATACGATCTCATATCGCATTTTTATGATACTTATCGTGCCATTATGGGTGAAGAAATACTTCAGAGAGTTGAAGAAATAAGAAGGAGGAGACGATATGTTTAAGCTGGTAACTCACAACATCAAAAAATATGAGGAGATCAAGAAAATTATACCTTCTCTGGAGATGGTTGAACTGGAGTACCCAGAGATCCAGGCCGATACACTTGAGGAGGTTGTTGAATTTTCCCTGAATTATCTTGGTGAAAAAATCGGGGGGAATATCATTATTGATGATTCAGGTTTATTTATTGAGGCGTTGAACGGATTTCCTGGGGTTTACTCAGCGTATGTTTTCAAAACAATAGGTAATAAGGGGATTCTTCGCCTGATGGAAGGAATTAAAAACAGGCGTGCCTATTTTAAAACTGTAATTGGAGTAAGAGTTGACGGATACAACTACAAACTTGTGGGGATATGCCACGGTGAAATTGCCATGAGTGAGCGAGGGACAAATGGTTTTGGATACGATCCCATTTTCGTTCCTGAGGGTTATGATAGGACCTTTGCAGAGATGAGTACAGATGAGAAAAACAGAATATCGCATAGGGGAAAGGCAACACGAAAACTGGCAGCCTTCATATCGCGAATTGCCTAGATTTTACTGGCTTAAGGAGAAGCAGAATTGATATCACTCCAGCGATTAACGATATTGCGGATGCTATTGTGAATAGGATGCAGGGTGAAATCCTGAACAGATGCCCTGCAATAGCTGCGAAAACCATTGTTAAAAGGTAGGATATGAAAAGGTATACTCCTGCGAATCTTCCTCTCTTATCCGTATCAACTAAATCAGCGATAAGCCCGTTGCTTGAGGGTTGATACATGGCCATTCCCAGGCCTGAGATAACCGCATAGCTAAAAAGGGCCAAAGGATGTGAAAATATGAATACTGCCATGGACAGAGATATCAGTAAGATGCCTGCAATGTAAAATTTTTCCTTTCCAATTAAATCTCCTCTTCTACCAATTATAACGCCGAATACGGCATAAATTAGCATGCTTATTCCCATTGCAATGCCGAACATAAGTGAGGATGTGTAATTGGATGCGTATATAACCACAAAGTAGCTAACCATACCCATTGAAGCAGATACCATGGATCCGGCCGCTATAAGGACCCTTGACCTTGGATCAAGGTCTTTCAACATCTTAAAAAACGCAAGAAAATCTTTTCTATCCGTAGTGTTCTTTTTGCTGACAGTTTCCTTGAGAAACAGCCTCATAAAAGCGGATATTAGGGAAAATACAAATAAGATGAAATAACCCAGACGCATTCCAGGAATGACACCAAAATACAAAATAAGAGCACCACCAACTGCGGGTGCTACCAGAGAGGGAAGGGAGGATAGATTTGTTATGGCAAATCCTTCGGCCCTCCTTTCAGGTGGTAGTGAATCCATTACTATGGAGAAAAGGGCAGGTTGGTATAGAAGGGTTAAGTTTGAAATTACAAGTCCCACTACAATATACTCCCATGAGGGTGCAAATGCAAATATGAGTATAGAAAAGGACATCAGAAAGGTGAAAACCACTATAACGCGCTTTCTCCCGAATCTATCTGCAATAAATCCTCCAGGAATTTGCAGGATTGCCATCATCCCGAAGGTAATGGCGCCCATATAACCAAGTAAAACATCACTTGCTCCAAGCGCGGAGAAGTAAATACCGTCAAATTTGTGAACCATATTGTTTCCGAATCCCAATAGCATCCATGTCAGAAATAGTATCAGTATGTTTCCTTTCAGTATTTCGCGGAAATCCCTGTATAAATTCACGATAAACACTATTGCATGTACATGCAATCATCTATTTATAAATTCGGATGATATGCGGTTGAAATGAGTTTAAAGCATAAAAAGAATTGAAATAAAACAATTGCGATTTAGTAGAATCAACGATTTTTTCTGATGTATTCAATTATTCCCCCAGCTCTGATTATGTCCATAACATACCCTTCAAATGGTGGGAATTTTACTGTGAAGCCCTTTGTTTTGTTCTCTATTATTCCCTTCTCAATGTCAACCTCCACCTCGTCACCCGATTCAAACTTATCAATTTCCTCCCTTTTCAGTGTTATTGCTGGGAGCCCGAGATTTATACAGTTCCTATAGTATATTCTTGCAAAACTTTCGGCAATTATAGCTTTTATTCCAGCAGCCTTCAGGCATTTCACAGCCTGCTCTCGCGATGATCCGTAGCCCCAGTTCTTACCCGCTACGATTACATCCCCAGGCTTTACATTCTTCGCAAAATCTGGATCAAGATCCTCCAGCGCATGAGATGCCATTTCCTCATCGCTCATTATCTTGTATGTGTATTTGCCCGGGAATATAACATCTGTATTTACATCGTCCCCGTATTTCCACACGCGACCCATTCACAACACCTCCCTTGGATCCGCAATATGGCCTTTAAGGGCCGTTACAGCAGCGGTTGCAGGCGAGCCCAGATAAATCTCTGCATTTGGATTGCCCATTCTCCCTTTGAAATTTCTGTTGGCAGTGCTAAGACATTTTTCTCCGTCGCCAAGCACACCAGCATGCGCACCCAGGCAAGGGCCGCAGCCAGGATTCATTATAACAGCGCCTGCATCTGCGAGAATCCTCAGTATGCCCCTTTCATCCGCTTCCTTCCAGACCTCCCAGGATGCGGGGAAGACGAGCATACGCACATCTCTGTGTATTCTCCTTCCCTTGAGAATCCTCGCAGCGATCTCAAGATCCTCCACGCGGCCATTTGTGCATGTGCCCAGAAATACCTGATTTATCTCAATGCCCAGAGCATCATCAATATCATGCACATTGTCCACAGTATGTGGAAACGCAATCTTCGGAACGAGATCTGAAGCATCATACTCGTATCTCCTTTCGTATTCAGCATCCTCATCGGGATGCATTATCTCGTAAGGCCCTCTTGCTCTATTTTTTATGTATTCTTCCGTTTTCTTATCCGCTTCAATTATTCCGTTCTTTGCCCCCATCTCGGCGCTCATGTTGGTGAGTACCATTCTAGATGCTATGCTCATATCCCTTATGGTTTCTCCCTTGAACTCCACCGCCTTGTACACCGCGCCGCTGGCTGTTATATCGCCAATGATATGCAGGGCGAGATCCTTGGCAAAGACACCCTTTGGCATTTGTCCATTCACCACAATCTCGTATGACTCAGGCACACGAAGCCATATCTTGCCGGTGGCCCATATTGCGGCTACTTCACTCCTTCCTATTCCAGCGGCGAAGGCGCCGAATGCTCCAGGTGTGGTTGTGTGTGAGTCTGCGCCTACTATTACACTTCCTGGCAGATCGTATCCCTTCTCGGCCATGACCTGATGACATATGCCCGTGTTTATATCCCAGAAGTTCTCAATGCCCTGCTCCTTCACAAATCTTCTTATGCTCAGATGGTTGTTCGCATAATCTGCGGTTGGCGCAGGAACTGTGTGGTCAAGGATTATAACGATTTTTCTCGGATCCCAGACCTTATCAACACCCGTCTTCTTGAATTTGAGCAAAATTGCGGCGGAGTTATCATGGCTCATAACCCATGTGGGCTCCACAGTTACAATCTCTCCCGGTTGAACCTCCTTCTTACCTGCCTTCTTTGCCAGAATCTTCTCGGTAAGGGTCATTCCCATTTTATCACCGAATGCATAATGACTCTTGGATATAAGAGAGTTGCGAAAATTAATAAATAATCAAAATCACTTCTCCCTATGCGGCTTTTCGGTACGGCTGGAATAAGAGGCATAACAAATGCAGATATAACCCCTGATCTTGCCCTGAATGTGGCCAGAGCATACGCAAGTATTTTTAAAGGTAATCTTGCCATTGCAAGGGATACAAGATTCGGGGCGGAGATGATTCAGCATGCGGTAATGGCTGGATTTTTATCATCGGGTGCAGAGGTGTACGATCTTGGAATAGTTCCCTTACCAGTATTTGCAAGATATGTGGCTGATTTTATGGACGGCGGTATAATTGTAACAGGCTCGCATACTCCTCCCGAGATCATAGGTATTGTTGCCGTTGATTCCCTTGGGCGCGATCTCTACTGGGACAGGTCAAAGGAAGTTGAGGATGTTTTCTATAAGGGTGCATACAACAATGTTAGATGGGACCAGGTTTCCGATAGTAAGGAAGTGCGTGATGAGGCTATTGAGCATTACACCACCTTTCTTGAAAGGAGAGTAAGGGGAGTGGATGGATTTAGCATTGTCCTTGATCTTGCGAATGGAAGCGCCGCTGGATTATGGGACAGGATACTTGAGAATTTTGGGATCAAAGTCCACTGCATAAACTGCGAGAGAAAGCATATACCCACACGGCCTTCCGAACCGCGAAGTACAACCCTTTTAGAGCTTGGAAAAATCTCTCACAAATACGATCTTGGGGCTGGAGTGGATGTTGACGCCGATCGGGTTGTTTTTGTACATAAGGAGTTCATATCTGAGGATGCGGCAGGTGCAATATTCGCCAGGAGATATGCAAAGAGGATGGTAACCCCGATAAATTCCTCTTCCCTCGTGGAGTATCTCTCGCGTGAGTATGGAATAGAGGTTCATTACTGTCCTGTGGGACCCCCTGAGATTGCTGAAGCAATGATAAAGAATAAGGCGGATTTTGGATATGAGGAGACTGGAAAATATGTCTTTCCGCCAAATCTGTGGGGTGACTCTTTGCTCTCCGTACTCAGAATGCTTGAAATTATGAACTCTGAAGGAAAAAGCATTGAGGAGCTTGCTTCTGAGTTTCCAAAGTTTTATCAGATTAAAGAAAAAATTGAAGTTCCACGGGAATTAAAGAGGTCTGTTGTGGAGAAAATAGGCGATTACCTTGAGAAGAATCCCCCTGATGGTGCTCTGAATGTTCTCAGGGTAGATGGTGTGAAGGTGGTGTTTGAGGATTCATGGCTTCTTATACGTGCATCTGGAACCGAAGATGTGGTCAGAATATTCTCGGATGCAAGTTCAAAAGAAAGGGCAAAGCACCTCGTGGAATATGGGAAGAAAATGTTAAAAGAGTTTATATCAAAACTCTGACGTCTTACTGATTGGATTTTCTCATCTTTTCACCTGCCAGAGCAAAATATGCAAGTAGGGCATCAAGCTGTATTCTTTCATTTGCCCCTTCAACCATTCTAAACTCAATTTCCCCTGTTTTATCAAGAAGTTCCACACGCAACCTGTCATCTATTGGTAGCTCGTATATTGTGCGATGCATCTGTCTTATTATATCCTCTCCAGAAAGTCCGAATTCCACCAGAAGTTTCTGCAGCATTTTTCTTGCACCCAGGAAATCGCCGTTTATTGCTGTGGTAATTATTTTTTCAACATCTTCCCTTTTGGCGAGGCCGGTGGCTTTATAAACTGTGTCCTCCGTTATCTCATCTGAAATTGCCGCCGACATCTGCAGAATGTTTATGGCCCTTCTCATATCCCCCGATGAGATGAATACAATGGCGTCCAGCGCCTTCTCATCAATTTTTTTACCCTCATTATTGGCTATGTAGCGCAGTCTCTCTTTTATATCATCGGGTTTCAAAGGTGCAAATCTGAAGACTGCACACCTGGATTGTATGGGCTCAATTATCTTGGAAGAGTAGTTGCACGAGAGTATGAATCTGCATGTTTTTGAGTACATTTCCATAGTCCTTCTCAGAGCTGCCTGAGCATCTGGGGTGAGAGCATCCGCCTCATCAAGAAATATTATCTTGAAACCTACATCGTTAGGCGCTGCAGTTCTTGCATATTCTTTTATTTTGGTCCTGACAATGTTTATACCCCTTTCATCGCTGGCGTTGAGTTCATGAAAACTCATTCTCCAGTTCTCTCCAAATAGTTCCCTTGCCAGGGCAATTGCGCAGGTTGTTTTACCAGTTCCTGCAGGTCCTGCAAACAGCAAATGTGGCATGCTTTTAGATTTTACATACGACTTTAATCTCTCAACGATCTCCTTTTGCCCCACAACCTCATCTAAACTTTTTGGACGGTATTTCTCAACCCATACATCTTCCATGGTCAGAGCATGCGGTTCGGTGTTTAAAGTTTTTCCATTACCCGTTGAATTGTGTGATTAACCATCTACCATCCCCTTTTTTGCATTTGGGATAATCTTAAAAAAGTTTTTAACCACCGAAACAATCCCATTACCCATGGCAGATAAGAAGATATGCGATGTGGTTGGATGTGAGGAGGAAGCG
>JALSPD010000036.1 GCA_026986135.1 DHVE2 group archaeon | reverse complement strand
GGGCATATCGCTTGATACCCTAACTGAAGCTCAAAAAAGGTATCTTGAGGAGTGGATGGAAGGTACATGATAAAGATCCGGGTCGTCAAGCCCTATCATCGCTCAAGGGCTCTCCCTTCCGGACCCGAGGTTGGATATGGAGAATCATTTAAATAAATATCGCTGATGATTCAGTTAAGTCTCAATCTTTCCACCTGAAGCCTGTCCCATGTGGGGTACTCCTCAACCTCGTAGGCAGGCCACGGAAGTTCCTGGGCTATTTCTTCAAGAACATAGGGAGAGATTTCAATTCTTCCCCTCTCCTTATTTATGCTTATCAATTCATCAGGAACCCCATATTTTTCCTTTATGTACCTGTATATTTCTTCAAGGTCATTGCCCTCAATTACTCCCAGAATAAGCGTTGCATCATCTGTTATCTCCTCATACTCCTTTTTTATATTTTTAGCCCTTCTCATAAGCCTTCTGCGCATCTGTACTCCGTCTTTGAATGATGAAGAGCAGTAATGGACCACAGTATCCCATGGCATACTAACTATTTCGTATGCAAGCTCCTCGCTTCCCTTCACCGCTGAGGACACATCGCTTTTGGGTACGTATCCCCTCGCATTGAGCTCTCTGTAATTGGTTTCGGAGAATTCCAGCTCATTCAAATTTACAAATACTCCTTTTTCATCCGCGAATTTCACAAGGGAAATTAGCTCATCCCGTCTGTCTGGGAGCACAGGAACCTCAATACCAACATCCATACCGGAATTAATAGCCCAGTCAATTCTCTTTTCGTATATGCTCCCATTCATTTTTGCCCACAGCTGGGGTGGTGGATGGAATCTTATCTCATCCAGTCCTGCATCGGCAAGCGCTTCAATTTTTTCTTTGCTTCCGGAAGCGGTATACAGGTGAATGTGATGTTCGCTTCCGAAGTTATCTTTAAGGAGTGTTATGTGGTGAATCACCCTGTCAACCCTTTCCATGGGATCTCCTCCAGTTATCCCGGTACCCTTTGCATCAATAAGTTTTGCTTCAAGAATGATATCCTCATCACTGTGTACGGGCATCTCGTCTGCAAAAACCACATCTCTGTTCATCTTGCTCGTACTAAGTGGACAATAAAAGCACCCGGCATTGCAAATACCTGTTACAAAAAGGACCATCTTTGCGCCCTCTTCGCATAGTTTGCATCCTTTTACCACAGGCTTGTTTGTGGCTGAACCATTGGGCAATCTTATCATATCTCTGGCCAATAAGTGATATTATTTAAAACCTCCCTGATTTAGGTGGGTTTAAAATGACTGAAATGAAAAATTTAAATACGAAAAACGCAATCATCTTAACGAAAGGTGGTATTATGGCAGGAAACAAATGCAGGCTAATAGATAGGTGGAAGTCCTTTGATAAGAATTTGCTTCCAGTGGATGATCTTGATCTCTCCATCCTCTGCGCACTGAGGGAAAATGCGAGGATATCAAATCTTGAACTGGCAAAACTTCTGGGAGTGAGTGAAGCCACCATACGGAGAAGAATAAAAATGCTGGAGGAGAAGGGCATTATAAAAGGTTATTCTGCCCTAATAAATTGCTATGCTATTGAGAACAGCATAAAGGCTTTCATCTATTTGAAGGTGGATAAGAGATATATTGATAAAATTGCGGAAGAACTCATCAACGAAAATCGTCTTGTAACCCTTTACAGGATTCTCGGCGATTACGATCTCCTATGTGAATGCTTGTTTTTGAGTATGAGAGAGCTTCAGGAGTTTGAGGATAAGAAACTTAAGAGGAATGAGATACTCTCTACGGTTACCCATGTGGTTTCAAAGGCATATAAACCATGCGAATGGGTGGGCATATAATCCGAAAGAATTAAAATCCTTCTGCCCATCCTCCTTTAGATGAAGCTAGCTGTTGTGATGGTCCTGCTTATCCTCTCAGGTTACGTTAGCTCTCCAGCCCATGTGCCCAATTTTGATAATTTTCATACTCCTGTTATAAAACCTGGGGAGATGGGCGAGTTCAATTTCACAATAACAAACAGGTATGTTAACCAGATGGAAGATGTTGTTTTAACGGTTAGTATCTACATGTGGGCCACGGAGGATGATCATAAAAACATAACAGAAATTCACCATCCTCCCGTTATTAAGGAATCCGGTGATGTAAATTACACCCTGAAACTTGGTATATTAAAACCCGGGATAAATAGGAGTGTATCCTTCCACATACGAACCTTTGGGGATACTCCAGATGGTGTTTATTTTGTAAGATTCTCCATAATTTTCAGCTATAACGGGTCCACCTACATGATGTGGTCACCGGGATTTTTTCCAAAAGAGGTGTGGGATAATGCAACTAAAAACCACACTATAAATCTTGATTATCTTTCTCTCTACCTTGGAAAGCGTGTGGATGGGATAATTCCAGATTCATCGTTCAGCGTTAAAAGCGACTATACATGGATATTGTATGTTCTAATTGGAATCACTACTTTTGTTGGTTTCATGGCATTTTACACGTATTTCAAGGAGGAGGAGATTACCAATTCAGTTGATGAGAAGTACTACGAGTTGAAGGGGAAGTACAGGGAGCTTGAAAGAAAATTAAAAAAGATGAAGAAGCAAGGTAATCAGAAACCATAATACAGCCTTTCTGCCAGAAACTCGGGGAGCCCTTCTTCAAATATTTTTCTCTCAACTTCTTCAACTGGGTACTCCACGCGTCTGATTTCAAAATTCCATAATTTGAGATCCATAAGTGCATAGGAAGCCTTAGGATTCCCATCTCTTGGCTGGCCAACCGATCCGGGGTTGATTATAGCTTTATTGCCGTAATCCACAATAAACGGCACATGGGTGTGTCCCAGGATCAATATGTCCGCGTGGTCATGCTCTAAAAAACCTTCATCTACATCTTCTGGATATATGTATGCATCCTCATTAAATGGGGCTCCGTGATGAATGGCTATTCTTTTACCCTCCATATTTAGTATCATAGAATCTCTGAGGGTTTTGAGGTAGTCCATATTTTCCTTATCAAGATGCTCATATGTCCATATGGCAGCTGCCTCTGCATAGCGGTTGAAACGGGAATATTCATTGTTTATCACAGCACGATCATGGTTTCCTCTTATGCATGCCACCCGATGCCTCCTTATTTCCATTACCACTTCATTGGGAAAAGGATAATATCCCACGAGATCCCCCGCACATAAAATCAAATCCACCCGGGGCATATCTTTAAGGACAGCCATAAGCGCTGGATAGTTGCCGTGTATATCTGAAATAACTGCGATCATTGTAGATCCCTCGCAAATTTCAGTATTTCATTCAGATTATCTCCATCTCTGCTCCAGTATCTTCTCACTGTGGTGTATACTCCACCCCGGTTGTTCACAAACAGTTCAATTAAAACCCATTTAGGCTCAACAGCCCTTTTGAAATCCTCAAGAATTTTATTTGCGAGGTTTTCATGAAGTATCCCTTCATTTCTGAAGGATACAAAGTAAAGCTTAAGGGATTTCAGTTCCGGTAGTTTCCTGTCAGGCTCAAATACTATCCTTACGGTATAAAAATCCGGCAGCCCTGTCATGGGACAGACCGCCGTAAGCTCTGGATATTCGTATTCCACCACTGTGTGCGTTTCGGGATATTCAAATTCAAGGGTCTCTATCTTCATAGCAGCATCCACATGCAAAGCACATTATTTATTTTTCCCAAACAGGGATTTCAATCAATCATCTGTGCAAGGTCAATATTTCCTTTCACAAGGTACTTCATTGTCATTATTGCATTTACGGTCCAAAGGATAATAAGGATGCTGTAAAGGAGTAAAAGGAATATATTAATGCTACTGTAAAATAAGACCTTGTTTAGAAAGTAGGTACCAACTATGAACTGTCCAAGGGGGAATGTGAATGACCACCAGGCGGTTCTGTACTCCACACCTATGTTTTTGAGATAGTAGAGAGTCACAGCAAAGGCCATCAGAAACCACCACACACCGCTTCCAAAAAAGAGAATTCCAAAAAGTATGGCTGCTTCCGATACTTCAAACATATGGTAATAATAGGTGGACATTGACACAAGGAATGCACCAATGGGACCCAGATTTATCCAGAAAAGAGGAATACGATTTGCCTTCAGGGGAGAGTGAATAATGAAACGATATATCCAGATTGCAAAAAATGCAAGGTACATAAAGAAACCCGCTCCAAATGTGAAATCGTAGATTATCATAAGGGAGTCCCCGTATTCCAGTAGAGAAACGAGGCCTGAACCGCTCCCGGGAACAAGGAGAAGCCCCGTGGCCCCAAGAAACCAGGATGGATTGATATGTTCAATCTCAATGTGTTCTCCCAGGAATGCCACAATCATTATAAGCATCTCTGTAGCTACCACTATTCCAGTACCAAAAACCCAGAATGTTATGTAAAATACAGGTATCATTTCCACAATATAGAAGTTTGTAGCGAGGGTAAGCAGGGCGATTCCGAAAGTAACATAGAAATTGGCCTTTA
>JALSPD010000035.1 GCA_026986135.1 DHVE2 group archaeon | reverse complement strand
CGGCTCAGCTGTGAACTCCCTTCTGGCAGGCCTTATTGTGTTCTACACGGGGGATTATCATCTCATATTTCTGGTCACAATAATACCGTACCTGCTTGACTTTGCAAACCTGGCAACATATCCAAAGGAACTTGATGGGGAAATTGTGGGAAAAGAGAGAAAGGTGAGAATTCAGGCAAGGGAAACATTCAGAGATTTTGTGAGCATGTTCAAAAACAGACATGCGTTGAAAGCACTCCTGAACTCATCCCTTTTTGACTCAGGTTTCAAGGCAACCAAGGACTACCTCCAGCCCGTGCTAAAATCCTTCGCACTCTCTCTTCCGGTTCTCCTGTACCTGACAGACCATGAGAGGACAGCCATTGTGGTGGCAATAGTGTACTTCTTCCTCTACCTCCTCTCAAGCTATGCATCCAGGAAATCGCATGTTGTGGTGAGGAAAGTAAAGAATATTGCCCTCGCAATTAATATAACCTTCATCCTGGGAAGCGCATTCATAATTCTAGCAGGACTGAGCTACGCATATTCCCTCTTTCTCATCTCCATTGCCATGTTCATATCACTCCACATTGTCTTCAATCTGAGAAGGCCCATGAATGTCAGTTATGTCAGCGACAAAATCTCATCGCGAATAATGGCCTCTGGACTGAGCGTTGAATCCCAGCTCAAGATGATATTCTCTGCGGGATTCGCCTTCATGATAGGAGTACTGGCGGACTTGCTTGGTGTGGGCATCTCTCTTTTCATCGTTGGCATGCTAATCGCCCTGGTCTTCCCCCTGGTGATGCTTCGGGAAGATTAAGAACAAGAATACCATGACCAAGTATGAAGCCAAAGATTGGTGAAAGGACCTACATAGCGCCAACTGCCGTGATTGTGGGGGATGTTAGAATTGAGGAAGGAGTGAGCATCTGGGACGGCGCTGTGTTGCGAGGAGATGAATCGTACATTGTGGTGGGGAAGAACAGCAACATACAGGATAACGCAGTTATCCATGTCTCAAAGGACACACCCACGATTATAGGGGAGAATGTCACCGTTGGACACCTGGCCATGGTGCATGCAGCGAGGATTGAGAACAATGTAATAATAGGAATCCATGCGGTTGTTCTTGACAACGCAGTTATTGGCGAAGGGAGCATTGTGGGTGCGGGAGCCGTGGTCACTCCTGGAACGGAAATCCCGCCCAATTCTCTTGTGCTTGGCATTCCAGCGAAGGTTGTAAGGAGAGGTGATGACATAAGAAAAATGGCAATTGAAAACGGGCTCATATACCAGCGGCTCAGGGACGAGCATCGTGAGGGAAAATACGTAAGGTATTCAGGAAACAATAATGCCCCATAAAATTTATATTCACGAATGCCATTTATTTAACAGAAGGGAGGTAACGTAGATGGTACCACACAAGAAGAGGCAGGAATTTAGTTTGGAAAGGGAGATTGAAAAGGAAGTTGAAGAAATTCTCCATGGTGAAGAGGGTGATATCTTCGGCGAAGAAGAGTAAATTTTCCATACAATCTTTTTTTGTTTTTATTGAGTCTCTGAATTCTCTCCTCCGCATTCCTTGTTGGTGATTAAACTTAAATATACGATTCCGATGTTTGAATATGCTTTACAGGGAGATTGCTGAAACCTATGCAAAAATTGAAAGTACCACCAAACGCCTTGAAATGACCGATTATCTGGTTGAACTTCTCAGAAAAACACCTGTTGAGATAATAGACAAGGTTGTGTATCTAACCCAGGGAAAACTTTACCCGGACTATGTCGGTATTGAACTGGGGCTGGCAGAAAAACTCACGCTGAAAGCGGTATCTCAGGCCACAGGAATATCTGAGAAAAAGATCCGTGACCTTCTGAGAAAATACGGCGATCTGGGCGCCTCTGTGGAAAAAGCAATGGAGCACAAGCGACAGGTGAGCCTGTTCTCATTCGGTGAAAAGGAAAGTCTTACCGTGGAGAAGGTATACAAAAATTTTGAGGAGATTGCAAAGGCTACAGGTCAGGGAAGCCAGGAGAAGAAAATCCGTCTTCTAGTGGAACTTCTTAACCTTGCCACGCCGATGGAGGCAAAGTACATAGTTAGGACTGTGGAGGGAAGGCTGAGGCTGGGTATAGCGGATATGACTATCCTTGACGCACTTGCGGTGGCTTTTGGAGAGAACAAGGAGAAACGTGCCATCATAGAGAGGGCCTACAACATACATCCAGACCTGGGATACATAGCCAGAATGCTGGCAGAAAATGGAATAGAAGCTGTAAAAAATATAAAGATTGAGATTGGCGTACCAATAAGATCAATGCTTGCGGAGAGACTGCCTTCACTGGAAGAGATACTTGCAAAGATGGGCGGCAAAGCGGCATTTGAATACAAGTACGATGGTCTTCGTATCCAGGCTCATGTGGGTCGTGAAAAAACCGTGCTCTACTCACGGAGACTTGAGAATTTAACAGAACAGTTTCCTGATGTGATCTCTGCGATCAACGATGCTTTTTTGGGTGAGGAGGGCATATTTGATGGTGAAGCCGTACCCGTAGATATAAACACAGGAGAGATGCTTCCTTTTCAAATGGTATCACACAGGAGGGGTAGAAAATACGGAATTGAAAAGATAGTAGAGGAGATACCCGTAGTTCTATTTCTATTTGATGTCCTTTATCTAAACGGGGAAGATATGACATTGAAACCATATCCAGAGAGAAGGAAGGCTCTGGAGAAGTGGATCAAAGAGACGGACAATATCAAACTTGCACACAGAATAGTCTCTGGAGATATTGATGAGATAAAAAGATTCTTCAATCAGGCGATAGAAAGTGGCTGCGAGGGGCTTGTGGCAAAGAACATAGGAACGGAGAGCATATACAGGGCAGGAGCGAGAGAATTTCTATGGATAAAATACAAGAGAGATTATCGTGCAGAGATGGCAGACACCATAGATCTCGTTGTGGTAGGTGCATTTGCAGGGAAGGGCAGGAGAAAAGGGACATACGGAGCACTGCTGATGGCTGCATACAACCCGGAAAAGGACAGATTTGAAACTGTATGCAAACTTGGAAGCGGATTTACAGATGATCAGCTTGCAAACCTTCCAAGGATGTTTGAAGAGCTCCGCCTTGACAGAAAACATCCACGGGTATGGAGCGAGATGGAGGCTGATTACTGGTTCCTTCCCAAGGTGGTGCTTGAGGTGAGGGGCGCCGAGATAACATTGAGTCCGACACATACCTGCGCCAGAGATGCCATTGAGAAGGGGGCAGGACTGGCAATAAGATTCCCCAGATTCACAGGAAGATGGAGAGATGACAAAAAACCGGAGGAGGCAACTACCACTCAGGAAATAGTTGAAATGTACAAAAATCAGGTAAAAAAAGTAGCGTGATTTAAACGGTTTTAGGATTCACAATCTAAGGTCCACCTCACCAATGCTTTCAAGTGAGTAAACCAGAAGTTTTACTGTGTTTTTTACATCCCTGATATCAACCATCTCAACCGGAGAATGCATGTAACGTTCGGGGATGGAAACCACTGAAGTTGCCACTCCCGCCCTTGAAAGCTGTATTATGTCCGCATCCGTGCCAGACCATGATGGATTCGCCTCAATCTGATGAGGTATCTTCTTCTTTCTTGCCACCGACAGAAAATGCTTGAGCAATTTGGGATGGGAAACCGCACCCACACTTAAAACAGGGCCTTTACCAAGTTCAATTGGCACCTCTTCCTTGCCCACCCCGGGCATAGTGGCGTGGGTTACATCCACAGCAATACCCACATCTGGATCAAGCCCATAACTGGATGTTCTTGCTCCTTTGAGACCTATTTCCTCCTGCACTGTGGCAACGAAATAAAGGGTGGAATCACTCTTTACCCGTTTCATAGTCTCAATCAGAACATGCACACCCACCCTGTCATCAAGGGAATTTGCAACCACTCTGTTTCCCATCTCAACATAATTCGTTGCAAATGATCCCACATCTCCAACAGAAACATGTTTTTCGGCATCCTTTCTGCTACTAACACCAATATCAACCCGAAGATCCTTGAACTCTACCTTCTTCTGCTCCTTGCCAAGATGAGGGGGTTTCTCACCAATAACACCGTAAATATACCCATTCTTACCGCGAATGCGAACAAGCGAGGATCTTAACACCGAAGTATGTATTCCTCCAATTGGAGATATAACAAGATAGCCATCATCGGTTATTGACTTAACCATAAAGCCTATCTGATCCATGTGAGCTGCAACCATTACCTTTCTATCTCCTCCATTCATCACACCCACAACGTTGCCAAGGGTATCCACAAACACCTCATCCGCATACCTCTCCATCTTATCCCTTACAAGCTCCCTGATCTCATCCTCATAGCCAGGTACACCAAACGCACTCACTATCTCTTTGAGGCTCATAAAGGGGTATGACACAGGGTGATTTAATATCTTTCCCTGCCGTTTGTGATATTCCTTTTGATATCCTCTATGAACTCGCTAACAGTCAATCCCCGCGATCTCGCCATTTTACGCATTTTTTTCCATATACCGCTGCCATACTGGGCGGCCTTCTTCTCTTTTATTACCACATCC
>JALSPD010000034.1 GCA_026986135.1 DHVE2 group archaeon | reverse complement strand
AGATTGCCTTCAGGATCATAAAGCTCAACATTGAAATTGGCATTTGGATTGGGTTTCATCCAGAAGTATATCACCCCATGACCGCTTATCCATGAGGGGGGAATGTAAAACTTCCATTCATCACTTACATCATAGTATGTCACACCGCCATAAGACTGAATGAGGTACCCTGTATCTCCAGCCCCCGTTACAGGAGATATATCAACATAATCTTTATCATCAGGTCCTGAAGTGAACCAGAACTGGAACCAATCAGAATACCCTCCCGTTGCGTTTATACCAAGGTACCAGAATCCTGATTTATCTGCAGTATAGGTTATTGAGTCCTGTGCTGTGCCGCCATTGGTGGATGCAGCAACTCTGTATCCAGAGGTATTGTAAAGATATAGATCATAGTTATAATTTGATGGTTGCAAATAAACACTTATCTGCGTACCTGCAGGCACATAGAAGGCAAAAAAGCTTATCACATAGATGCCTATGCCCCAGTAATGAGCACCCCCGTAATATTTTATCAGGGTTGGACTGTCCCAAGGATCGTTGATGCACCATCCTCCATAATTTGGATCTCCACCCGTACCAACACCGTATACACCAAGACTGGCTTCATTGTCCCAATCGCTTTCTATAACAAACCAATCATCCGCTGAACCATCATCTCCAGAGGTGTGTACATAAGGTACACTTGAGGATCCACTCCATGTTTTTGTCTGGATGTTGTAAGTAAAAGATGCACTTCCGAAATCATCATCCCCACCACAGAGACCGCTATCATCCTCCCAGTTCTCAATGCGTACATAGGCAGTTGTACCTGAATTATTGCTGTTTGTAAGAATTATCTTGGCATTCCATGTATCATCGTCCTCCACCTCTGCAGTATTATATACAAAGCTCCCAAGGGTTATTTTCAGATAACCATCATTATCACCATTGCAATCACTGGTTCCACTGTGCCATCGTACCAGCTGGAACGTGACAGTATAGGTTGGTCCAGATCTTGAACGAGTTGTACTCCAATCGGCCAATCTTGCATCCTTTGATGGATAAACTGCCAGGAAAGGTCCTATTTTAGCATCATCAATACTTTTAATCCCTTTCACTATTTCAAATCCCAGGCGCCAGTTATTTATATCCATGGATAAACGGTACACCAACCATTCAATACTTCTTATAGCCTTCTCGTCGTACCAGTTAAGTTTGTAGGGATTATCATATCTTGGTCCATCCAGCCTGAACTTCTCAAGATCATGCATCCAGTGCAATATCTCCCATCTCTTGGTATCCTCAGTAAGATTTTCCCATTCCTCCCTGAACACCGTTTCGTTAAGCAATTCTACCCTGTAAATGGGTCTCAAGCCTCTGGTTTTTATTAATTCCTTCATTTTCTGATATGCATAATCCTCCTCTTTGAAATGCGATACATCACCATCAATGAAATCCTTTCCTGTGAACACATGGGTACTTTCCACACCCTTCTCAAGATCAAGTGTTGAAATCCATCTGGAGAGAATGTCTAAATCAACCTCAGAAGAGTATTTATTCTTTATTTCTCTGGCAAAATAACCGGCAAAATCATCACTATCGGGATCAATCATTATGTTCCTATCTGCATTTTTTAACTTTGCCATTCTCTCGTTAAAATCCACATGAATAGGCCCATTTGGAGGAGCCAACGATCTCCTAAATGGCCTATGTGCAATATCCTCGTACAGAGAACCATAACTAACTATCCTGTAGAGAACATCCCGATCTCCAACGGATAATGGCATCCTGAACTCCAACCTTGACCATCCCTTTGCAAGGTCATCATGCAAATTGAAACTGATATTTGTCCTGACGAATTTGTTTCCATCATACTTATAAAACTCAAATCCAGATATTTTTCCTCCAACACCATACAACCTGAACAGATACTCGGCCTTTATGCCCCCCATTTCAAATCCATCGCTACCACTTATATAAACTTCAATATAATCATATGGATACAAAGGTTCTGCCCCACGGGGTGGTCCAATATATATGCTTACTTTCCTGCCCCTAAACTCCTCTGGAAACTCAGTGCTGTTCGGGATAGTTGTATTTAGCCAGTAGTCTTCACCATGAGGATAATCAGGAACACCATCTCCATCAATATCGGGGACACGATTCCCATTGACCACCACATAGCTATCCTCATCCTTTATTCCGTCATTGTTGAAATCATGGGGATAGGGATCCTCAGAATCAGGAATTCCATCTCTATCACTGTCCTCTGGACCGCCATGATACACAGGCAGAAGCATACCATTCGCTATTCTACCCCTTGTCTGGAGATAAAAATACGTCATTCTCTCTTCTACATATTTTGCATAGGCAACAATGTCCTCCGGAGCCATAGCATCTCCAGAAGTGTCATTATTCCTGTAGGGTGACCAGTCCGCATACACACCATCAATCACTGGCTTAGCAGGTTCAACCTTAACATAGAAACCATCGCCTGTAGTGACACTCCTAATACCTGCACCCAGAACATCTGTAACATACGGAACAATGGTACTCCCAGAGGCACCACCACCCCCATAGTAAAGATCCACGACCAGACCCCTATTCACTTCAACTTCATGTTTAAAATCCACAAATTCCCCCAATTTTGCAGTACCAAGAATGGAGCCGTTTACATAGAGATCAATCTTTGTGGAATGTGCATTTCCGCCATTTAGCAATTTTATCCCTTGAAGATCAACTTTGCGGAAATAGGTATTGTTGAGATAAAGCTTACCCAACAGGGTTCCATTTTCGGCTGCCCCACCATAAAGCGCAACATGGGCAATTACAAGGGGTTTAAACAGACCTATGGGATATGTATTCTGATCTCCGTTAATTATTTCCACCACAGTATTTTGAGTGAATATAGTCTTCGGTACCTGGAGCTCTATTCCATGTGGACCGCCTGAGGCCCTTACACCTCCATCATAGGTCCATCCATTCCAGTTCAAAGTGTCATTGGATTCAAAATGGTAGAGAATCGCTTTTAAAATCCCACTATCAGAATAAATATGCAACCGATACTCAGCACCCAACAAACCATAAGTGTATCCTGTGGAGGGATTTCCATCACTATCTATAAGGATATCCACTCCACCGGAAATATCCAGAGTACCAAGTATTGCAAAATAGTAGTAATTACCGTACTCACCCATCTTTAAAGAGGATATGCTGCTAGAAAAAGTGTGATATGAAGGTACCTTACCCCATTCTGAAATATTTCCATCCACGGAATATGGAGGAGAAGAGAAAAACAGGAATGTGAATACACCCATTACAATTACAGCCGCGATAAATAAGGAGACTAATGGTCTTCTATCCCTGTGAGAAACAAAATGAGATTTTTTTACGCCAAACCCGTTTACAAGCCCATTTTTGAATTTTGTTTTTGTAACCTTCTTCTCGGTGATATAGGGGAGCTCAGAAATACTCTCTGAGGAACCCTCAACATCAGCCATTTCATATTGCTCATCATGGGTATCTTCTGGGGAAAAACCCTGATCTTTAAGGAGATCTATTCTTAGAGATACATCAAGTGCCTCCTCCACATTCCCGAGATCTTCATAGATTCTCTGCAATTTCTCCCAAAGTGCAATATCTCTTGGGGATTTTGATAATTTGATATAGGTATCCACATACTCACTTATATTTTTCTCGTATTCCTCAATATCCATATCCTTTATGGGATACCCACATTTACCGCACTCATACTCAAGTTCGGTTATAACATTCCCACATTTTGGACAGAGAGTCTCCTTTGAAATCAACTCATCTGGTACTGACTCCACATTCAATTCCCTCGCTGCTTTAATTATAAGATACGCAATATACTTGCTTACATGCAAAAGGGAAGCAATCTCTTCCGGAGCTGCGTTCTTTATTCTCTCAATATCATATCCATTATCAACTAAAATGCGTGTTCTCTCTTCACCTATAAAGGGCAGGCGAATAATTCGTATCATCGCGAAATATATGGGATATAAAGTAGATAAGGTTTTCGGATTTTTAGAAGTCTGGCAAATTTAAGGATGAAAACTGAAATTGCAGATTTTTCTTATTGTGAATTTTGTGAAAAACCTAATATACATTGTATTTATAACCCCCCACTATGCTTATTTCAAAGCGAGTACAGGGGATGTATCCCTCTCAGACACTCTCAATTGTTGAACTTGCAGCAAAATTCAGAGAAAAAGGATATAACATAATTTCCCTTGCCGTGGGAGAGCCAGATTTTACGACACCCCCCAATATAATTGATGCCGCATGCAAGGCAATGCGTGAAGGCAAAACCCATTATACTCCTCCAACAGGCATAAAAGAGCTAAGGGAAGCCATTGCAGAAAAATATCGCACCGAAAATGGAGTTGATGTGGATGCAAACAATGTGATAGTAACCCCCGCCAAACTCGCAATCTTCAATACTCTTTCTGCTTTTGTGGATCCAGGTGACGAGGTCCTAATTCCCGATCCAGGATGGGTCTCGTACAGAGAAATGGTTCGTTTTGCCAGAGGAAAACCTGTTAGCGTGAAACTTGACGAAGAAAAGGATTGGAGAATGGATATTGATGACCTTGTAAGTAAAATAGACTATAAAACAAAGGTACTCATCATAAACTCCCCCTCAAATCCAACTGGAGCTGTTCTCACTAAGGATGACATGAAGGCAATACGCGACATAGTGCTGGATTTTGATCTTATCCTGATAAGCGATGAGATCTACGAGAAGATACTCTTTGAAGGAGAACATGTTTCTCCGGGTATATATGATGATCTTCTTATGAACACAATAATAGTTAACGGTTTTTCAAAGGGATGGGCAATGACTGGATGGCGCATAGGGTACCTGATAGCCCCTCACAGGTACATTCCGGAACTGGAAAAAGTGCAGCAACATACCATCTCATGCGCGCCAAGTATGGCTCAGTATGCGGCTCTGGAGGCCCTCAGGACCAGAAGTTACGTGGATGAAATGGTAAACGAATTCAGGAAAAGAAGAGATTATGTCTATGAAAGATTATCAAAAATGCCGGGTATCACAGTTAAGAAACCTAAAGCAACATTCTACATATTTCCCAGGTACGAATTTGACATACCATCAAAAACTCTGGCAGAGGAATTCATGATAAAGGAAAAGGTGGCGATTACACCAGGATTTGCATTTGGAAATTACGGAGAGCATCATTTCAGGATTTCATTTGCCACATCCATGGAAAATCTGAAAATAGGTCTTGATAAACTGGAGAGTTTCCTATCAACTCTCTGATTCCTCCTCAAGTATTTCATCCTTTATTTCAGATTGTCTCTCTTTTTCACTGATTTCCATTTTCCTTTTATGGTGGGGATACTTAACAAATATTGCCCCCGCTATTATCAGAACCGCTATTAAAAGTATCGCCACGAAATCACCTGCTGGCAAAGTGAGTATTAAATACTGGCTCCATGGTGGGTTATCATCCACTGGCACAAGTACTGTTTTAGATGCTTCTCCACCATCATAAACCAGTTTTATGTGGAATTCGTAAATCCCCCTGTGTATGTTTTTGGGGATCTCAACCAGTATACTTCCCGACGCTCCAGATTTTACCAGTTTGATAGATGGATTTGTAAAGAACTCTGTTCCAAAGCCATAGTAAAGAACACCATTCCGAAATTCACCAGTAATATTGTAGACTATTTCAATCATCTCTCCAGGAGTATAAACTCCAGTAGAGTAAGGCGATCTGGTGATTATGTATGCCTTAATACCAACTATATTTGAGTAATATATGAAAGACTGCGCCTTTTCAACAAAGTTATGATCTATCGCAATCACCTGAACCTTATAGGCAAGAGGTGCATTTTCAGGTACCGTAATATTTATTTCCCGCATGTGTGTCTGCATCCTCCTTATTTCATCGTAGTAAACCCCATCATAACTTGCATAAATCACATATACGAAGGTGGGTTTTCTCATCACATTGCTTCTAAAATCAACAATGGCCCTGAAAGAGTCATGCTCTCTATAATTCTCACGGTTGAAGAATACGTTGATGTATGCTGCTTTTACCTCTCTGTACTTGGTAAGCTCGCCAACAAGGGTCGTATCGTTATATATATCCACAACAATACGCAAATATCCAGTAAAATTCAAAGGAATATGGAACCTGGTAAAATTTCTTGAGGAATAATGTCTGTAAAGCAGCCTTCCAAACACGTCCTTCACGTAGAAATGAAAATACGCCCGTTCTATATGGCTAACATTGGTCACTGCAATCCCAAGGGTATCTCCGGAGATAAGGGTTTCTGAGCCGTTTAAAACCAGATTAAATCCATAATATTTCTCAACGGTGAAGGAGTATTCTCTGGTATGATTGAGTATTCTAGATGTTACATTAACCTTTTCACCAGGATGCAAGTAATCTGGAAGTTTGAAATTGTAATCTAATCCTCCGGAATTTCCAATTACAAGAGATGTAAGATTAAGAATGGTTGTGTTGCCACTGTGCACATTTATGAAATCAACTTTAATACCACCCACCTCTGAAAGGATGTGTACTGTAACAAAAGAACCGGGGTAGTAACCTCCTGCTGCTGGAGAGGTATACATCTCATAGCTGAAAAACAAAGGATTAACAAGGATCACGCCAACACTCTTCTTAACGCTAATATTGGAAACATTGTAAATTAAAGTTATTCCAAACTGCCCCTTGGCCCCCATGGGGGTTATGTTATACTTAGACATATCAATTATTAACAAACCGTGTGAGCTGACAAGACTTCCGTTAACAATGCAGGAGTTATTTTCGGTGTTGTTAAAATACCATTTCCCCATACCTCCCTTAACCACACGGCCATTATCCTGATAAACAGTATAGTTTATCTTGAGTTTTTCGTAAGGCAGATAAACCTTTTTGGAAATAAACACATCAAGATGTATGGATGTATCCAATGTATCCCCTCTGGTATTTTGAGATAAACTCATACCAGCAAGGATAAGTGTAAATAGCACAATCGCCAGTACAGGTAGTCGCATAGCTATAGTATTAGGGCAGCTCTTATTTAATTTTTTGCTGTGATTTCTCCATAATGCCATGAATGCAATATCAATCCACCTGAACAATTTCATCAAAGGAGTACTGCTCCCATAGACGATATTTGAGAGCTATCTGCAATTCCTGTGGTGAAATAACAGGTTTAGGGAACCTTAGATAATCATCATATGTCACTCTGGGACAGGATGTGTTGACATATACATCCACCTCGTAATACAGTTCCTCCGGCCTCACATTGTTAAGATACAGCAGATATGCCTTCAACCCTGCGTTTTCAACCATTTCCTTAAGAGCAAGTGCCAATCTTTCCCTCCTCTGGCCTATCTTTGTGCTGATAATAATCCCGAATCTCTCGGCTTTCTCTGCAATAGCTATCGCACCAAACCTCTGCCTCATAAATCTATCTGCATCATCCTCAACATCAAAAACGCGGTTGGTGTAGGGATCCAGCACGTATGTTCTCTTTCCTGTGGTGATACGAACCCCCAGGGCATGGAATTTACCGGTACCCAAAAAAGCAAAACAATCAACAATATTTGCAATATTCCTGGCTGAAGAAAAATTACAACCAAGAATCTGGCCGGGATACCTTATCCGTGAATCCCCAATCCCCACAAATGCCCTTCTTCCATATTCTTCAATCATCTTCTTCACATGATCAATCTCCTTCACATGCTGTACAGATGCTACGATTCCAATTCTCTCACAGTTCACCTTTGAAAGGAAAGAATCAACAACCACCTCAAACTTTGCACTACTAAATAGCTCAACAAAAATCACATTATCGGGATAATTTATATTTGGTATCTCTGAATGTCCGAACTGCACAGTCAACTTGTCTTTCTGAACATTAACATCGCATGCTCCATAGCAGGGCTCAGCATCTATGTACACCTCAAATTCTCCAAGAGAATCTGCGATTTCGGTGGCGTACTGCTTTAGACCTTCTGGTAACTGTATAAGTACACGATTAAATCCTCGTTTTACTATTTCGTCGCGCAAACGTGCATAGTCAATTTCTCCTATCACCATTGCAGAGAAATATCCATGAGAAATAAACCTTTTCCCCGAAAATATTATTAGAGGAATTGGCATAACATCAAACAATGTACCGATTTGGACTTGCAGGTATCCCGCTTTCATGCAAAGGAAGAACTCTGAAGGATGCGATAGAGGATACCCATAGGATGGGGCTCCATGCAATAGAAATACAGTTTTTAAGGGCCAATGTTCAGGAGAGAACTGTTATAGACGAGGTGGGAATTGAGCCAAGAGAAATAGAGGATGCAATTATAGTGGAGGTACTGAGACCTGACGAGGAGGGAAACTACACTCCTGTTGGAATAAATACCAAACTTGAAGAAGATGACATTGTACTTGAACTGTTCTGGAACCTTGCAAAGAGCTATAAAGAACTCAGAACCCTCGGGGATCTGGCAAGAGAACTGGATGTGCGTCTCACACTCCACACACCTTATTACATGGATCTGGTGAGCAATGGAGAACTTACTGAAACATCAATAGACTACATAGTATGGGGTGGACTTCTTGCTAACGAAGTTGGAGCTGACATAGTGGTGAATCATATAGGACTGTACGGCAATCTCAGCAAGAAAGAGGCCATGAAAAATGTGGTTGAAAATGTGAAATACATTAAGAAAAGATACAGGGATCTAAAACTTAAACCGAAACTTGGATTTGAAGTTTCAGGAAAACAGGCATTGTTTGGGGATCTTGAAGAAATAATAGCTCTTGCAAAAAAGGTAAGGGGCATTTTACCCATTGTGAACTTCGCACATCTCCATGCCCGGGGAAATGGAAGCTTGAAAGAACCTAAAGATTTTGATGATGTCCTTAAAAAGGTTGAACCATTTATGAAGGGCTCCCATTATGTGGAATTTTCAGGCGTGGAGTACGAAAATGGAAACGAGCTTAGATTGACCCCCATAAAGAAAGGAGACCTCAAATTTGAGACCTTTGCTACGGCGCTATACGAACATGAATACGACATAACCATCATATCCTCATCACCTCTTCTTGAGCACGACGCATCATATATGCGTGCGATCACAGAAAGGGTAATACAGAGGAAGATGGGAAAGAAGGTGTCATGAGATGTTCAAGGACTCTTACAGATTCATCACGAGGGTTGCAACAGAATCTCTAGATAAGATAGATTATAGAAAGGTTGAAATCGCATCAAGAATGATCACAGATGCAAAGCAGGTATTTGTGTATGGATCAGGTAGATCTGGACTTGTAGGCAAATTCTTTGCAATGCGCCTGGTACAGCTGGGGATAACCTCATATTTCATAGGTGAGACCATCACACCCATCGTAACAAAAGAAGACTGTGTTGTGCTAATATCCAATACAGGAAAGACAAAATCAACTCTTCTGGTGGCAAGTATTGTTAAGAGAATAGGAGCAAAGATAATTGCAATAACATCCTCCTCCAGCTCTCCCCTTGCAAAGTACGCGGATCTCGTGATAGAGATATCTCCCCGTGAGAAAGACGGATCTCTGGCCCCTCTGGGAACACTATTTGAAATCTCCACGGTGATCTTCCTGGATTCCCTTATCTCGGAACTTATGTACCTAACAAACCAATCTGAAGAGGATCTCAGGAGGAGGCACGCCATATGGGTCTGAAAATAAAAATATCCACCAGGATTTATCCAACAGAAAAGGAGGATGTTATAAGAAAAGCCATACTATCTATTTTCCCAGATGCTAATATAAAGAGGGAGGAAGATTACCTCATTGGTTATTCATCCTCTATGGAAAATTTCGGAAAGATCCTGAGAGAGATGAGAATAAGAGATGCTGCAAGGGGAGTTTTTCTTTCCAATTTAAAAGGGAACAAACTCATTTTTAGGATTAACAAGCAAGTGGCTACGAAAGGCAAAATCAGTTTTTCTGTGGGTGATGTGCCCCTGGGGGATATCACTGTAATTGTTGAGGGGGATGATCTTGAGGATCTGATTGATAAAATTGCTCCTGATACCCGGGCTCAAAGATCAGGCCACAGTTGAGACATTTGAGCTTTCCATCGCCAAGGTAAGAGAATATCTGACCCCCACATCGTGGACAGTTGATGCTAACCCAGCCAGTATATGATTCATTTCTTTCATTATTCATTTCTAAGCCCTTTACTACGGAGATACTCTCTCCTTTAATCAATCCAAAATACTTTGCGACTCGTATAGTGTATGATATGGTAAAAACCAAACCCACAAGCACAATAACAGTCATCATAATGTCCATCGCATTACCAACTGTGCCATTGAATTCTCCAGCTATGCTCCAGAAATCATTAAGGAAGTGAAAAAGTATTGACATATGGATACCGTATTTCAGATAAAGATACGCCATGACCATACCTGCAAAAAATGTGGGGAAAAATTTCCACCATGACCATGCCGGCACATGGGCAAGTCCAAAGATTGTGGAGGATATCAGCATAAACACAATCTCCAGAACTCCGATGTCATAACCACCACCCAGCACCTTCCGGAACTCTAAAAATTTACCGTTTACAGCACTTCTCCACAGGTAAATAGGTATTCCCAGATAAATGAGCCTGACCGTTACCTCTTCATAAACAGAGGCATGAAGTAGAAGAAGCATTTGAGTATATATTGGGGCCTTTTCAATTCCAATACCCTTAATTTCAGCACCTGTCAGGTAAAGAATGTATGTTATTACCACCACCAAAAAAATGCTAGCGGAAAAAAGCTCTGCAAGTTCCTTTAGACCATTTGCTTTCCCATCAATGTTAAGAGGATCCTTCAGAATGCCCTGCAGATAATCAGGAAACCATCTGTACAGGAGTAAAGAGCCAGAAATTATGAGAATCACAGAAAGACCAATGTACCAAAGATACGCGTATAAACCTGTAAAGTAGAAGAGAATTACAGGGACAGGAATTACCAGATAAATAGGTATATAGAAATACCTGGCCCCTACGAATTGATAAATATATCCAATCCCAAATATCATCACTCCAAGTGAGGTGAGGAGAATGACCAGGATAATAAACACAACGAAAAATGAGATAATTTCCCTTACTGCCTTCAGAATCCTTCCCATGGATGGGCATGCTAATTGGTGCATTTATGCTTTTCGTAACTGGAAAGGTTAATTATTCCATAAGATATACAGGGTTGTTGAACAGAAAACTCATATATTTGTCCGTGGCCTTTCTATTCGCTAATATGGGCTGGGGCATGGCCTGGCCGTACCTTCCAAACCTCATAAAATTACTTGGAGGTAGTATTCTCTACGTAGCTCTTCTATCCACTCTATTTAACCTGACTTCTTCATTTGGTCAGTACTTCTGGGGAAGAAGATCTGATGCATCTGGAAAAAGAAAACCCTACGCTCTTCTTGGACTCTTCTCCTCAGGGTTCTTCTTTATTTTAATAGGTATCTCGGGAAGCGCTATTTCCGTACTTATTCTCAGAACATTTCAGGGATTTTTTGTATCATCCCAGACACCTGCAATAAGTGCACTTGTATCCGAACTTTCCACCAATGTTGGACGTGGTTTTGGCACATTTAATATGTTCTCTAACATCGGCTTTATGCTCGGAAATTTTATAGGAGGATTTGTAGTATCCCATTATGGCACCAGACATGTTTTTCTGGCATCCTCAGTGCCATTTTTTATAGCATTAATCATGATTTTATTCTTCAAAGAAGAGGCCAGAAAAATAGAGGATCTCAGACCACTCTACCGGTACGATAGACCTGGAAGAACTGTATTTTCCTGGACGAAATCCGCAGAGTTCATAAAAAGAAACAGGAACATTGTGATATTCACCATCTCAATATTTATCCTTATGCTCTCCTCGGGAATGGTTTACTCATACCTTTCTCTACTTCTTGAAGCAAGATTTGGAAAGGATTTTGTTGGATACTATTATGGAATTGACGGTCTGTTTGCCTCTTTTTTTATATATCCTTTCGGATACCTTGCTGACAGATATGGCAGCAAAGCCGTCACTCTATTTGGCCTCGTTGCTTATGCGTTAACCTACCTTCTATATTACATCTCAACCACCCCTTTCATGATAATATTAACGGCTGCAATCTCAGGTGCAAAGTGGGCCTCGTATTTCAACTCAATAAACGCTTATGTATCAAGGATGAGCACCAGGGAGGAGAGAGCCACTGCGCTGGGTGTTCTAAACAGCGGCATCTCAATGGGATGGGTAATAGGCCCTCTGATTGGCTCAATAACAGTTGTAATGTACGGAATACCAGAAATGATCCTGTTGGCAATAGCCCCCGTGATTGTAAGCCTTACTGTCCTGATTTTTGTGGAAAATGACATACATTACATAGACGGGAGAAAGGTTAATTAATCTCCGCCAATTATCCCCTGATGAAAAGCAAAGTGGCATCAATGTGCATATATAACCGTAAGGGAATGTGCTATCTTCTTGTCTCAGCCCCTGAACCGTGCAGGGGAGTTTGCGTTAATTTTGCATCCGTGCACCCCAAATTATTGAGGGATTTGAAAACAACCAAACCTGTGGTAACATTCTATGACCTGATAACCTCAGATCCCAGATACAGAGCCATGTTTCCCAGAAGTGGGAGAAATATTCAGCTTAGCCTCCTATACTCTGGGACCGAGGAACTGCCAGAGGATGAGGAATAGGATTAAGAAACTCATGAATGATGATATTCTGGCACTCGTCTGATTTGGATCTTTCACCTTTAATTTGGTTGCAAGGTAATGTATGGCATCCCTGAACACATATCCTCCGTCCAGAGGTACCGCAGGAAGCAAGTTTGTCATTCCAAGCATAAGATTCAACCAGAAAATCCAGTAAATCGCATTCACAAAAATCCAGAATCCTGGAAAAGGCACGATAAACATGTTCTCATATTGAGATGGAAAGGGCATCAAACCTGCAAATGGGAGGGCTATTAGAGTCAGGCTGGCCTGCAACATATCTGACCAGGTTTTTGCACCTGAGTACGGATTGGATATCATCTCCTTAAGTTTTTCAGGTTCTCCCACGGAGACACCAAGGTAAAAGGCGCTCACCCCTATGAAACCCTTGCCTTTGAAATAATCCCTGTTTGATTCTGGTGCGTATTTTTTGTAGTACTCGTATTTATCTCCAAGCACAAGCTCAATATTTACCTTCTGCAGGTTCTCATCAAGCATGGTTATATTTATTCTTTCACCGGCCCTTGTTTTATTGAGAATGCTGATAAAATCCTTTTCATTTCTCACCACACTTCCATTTATGCTGTAAAATATCCAACCAGGCTTTATACCTGCTTTATAAGCTGGATAACCACGAATAACGGACATTACTACAACACCGCTTACAGCACTTACAGTCATTTCTCCTCCGCGGTATACTGTAAGGTTTATCTCTTCCCCAGGAACAGGAGCAGAAATATTAACAAGGTCATCTATACTTTTTATGGGTGTGGAGTTCACACTCTCAATTATATCCCCTATCTCCAATGCATGCATGTTGGGTCCATACACCGAACTCACATAAACCCCATTAGCCGCAGGGCTCACCGATGAAACAGAGGCTGCAAAAATAATCAGAGAAACAAGGGCCACAAGTATATTTGTGATTGGCCCTGCTGCAAAAACCTGCATCCTATTAAAACGATCGGTTCTGGAAAGTTCTTCCTCATCAGGCTCGACAAATGCACCTATAGGGAAAATAAAAAGGAGAATCCCCAGAGATCTTATTTTCAATCTGTGATAAGCCACAAGAAGCCCATGGGAAAGTTCATGGAGAACAATGGCCACAACAAGTCCAAGGATTCCATACCACACAGGTATAACGGGATTTATGCCTGGAATCCCAAGAGCCTCAACAGGAGAGGGAGCTCTGCTTGGGGGAATAAATGTTATCATATACGCCTGCCACACCATCAAAATGAAAACAAGGATCATTAGAGTAAGTGATAGTAAAACCGAAAGATATCCGTAAGCTTCCCATATACGATGCCTTCCCGCTTTTTCAATCCATGTTTTACCCCTGGTGGTTTTAAGCATTACCGCAGGTCCAAAAAGAGATACGTGGCCTTCCTTCTTAATAATACCACGCTTATATAGAAAATAAACCCCAATTATCCAGAGTAGCACCACAGCTAGAGCTATAACCCAGGTGAGTATGAGATCCATGCGGAGAGGAATGCATAAACATTAAAAATGGTTTCCGCCATTCACCCACTATGAAAATAGAGGAGCTGTTTCCAGAAATCAACGAGATAGAGGATAGCGAACTGAGAGAGAAAGTTAAGGCGGTATGGGAGTATGCAATAAAGAAGGGAGGATGGGAGAACTTTGATCTCAGGAAAATACCGTTTACCTTGCTAATAGAAACAAAAAGAGACCTGATTACCCATACAAGAACAGTTACCAGGATGGCCATGGCTGTTGCCAGGGAAAGGGGAGATGTGAGAATGGATTACATTATAGCAGGAGGACTTCTTCACGATGTTGCAAAACTACTGGAGTTTGAGCTTAAGGATGGAAAGGTAGTAAAAAGTGAGTATGGAAAGAGAATAAGGCATCCTGTAGGAGGTGCAATGCTGGCAGAAAAATTTGAATTACCCTATGAAATCGCCCATATCATAGCGGCGCATTCCAAAGAGGGAGAATTTGTCACAAGGATTCCTGAGGCAGTCATAATCCATCACTGCGATTTCATAGATTTCCACATTGAAAAAGGGAGACTTTAATCATTCCATTTTCAATTTTTCAATCAACCTCATAGCTTTTCCACTAAGTTTCCCGGAAAGGCGCGGGATCCCTTAAATAGGATTCCATCTCCATCGCTATAGTAGGTATATACGTTCAAATATGTTATGAGTTCTTCCGATGTTACGCAACCTTCATACCTTTTTCTATTTCTGCTTTTAAAAATCTGGATTAATCATTTTTATCCGACATCTTTATGAACTCTGCTGTTTTTTCAAAAACTGCCTCCTCATACCCATGAAAACTGTGATCTCCGCGAGGAATCTTTACAATTTCAAGTTTTTCTCCCCTGTAACTCTTTTTAATTATATCCCGATAGTAATCCACATCATGCATTAGTGTGGTATCTGCACCTCCGAAGAAGAAAAGCATGGGCAACTTTACTCTTGAAAGTATTGGTAGATCAGACTCGTAATTAAAAAGAGATGCCTCAGGTCTATCTCTATCCATAAAACTCAAAAACCTTGACGCACTCCATATTTCACCAGTACGTCTGTATAAAAAATAGTGCAACTCATCACCCCTACCGCGGTCCACCATGTTTTGTGCTATTTCTATGGCCTTATCTGTCTCTTCTCCCAGATAGGCTGCCCATATCGGGTAATCCTCTGAGGGCGATAGGAATATAAGGGTCTTCACCCGCCTATCCCTTCTCTTCCAGGCATAGTAGAGTATCTTCTGGCATCCAGTACTATGACCCATGAGATGAAACCTCTCATACCCCATTGATTCAAGATAATTAAGGGCCCCTTTGATATCCCTTGCCGAATCCTCAAATCGCTCAAAGGCAGTGCCCATAATATAATACTTATCTCCCCGTGCATTCTTGAATGACTTTACAATTTCCGCACCTCTTGTGTTGAATGTGAAAAAAGATATTCTCCTCTGGAGTAGCATCTTAGCTCCTCGGAGAATACCATCCTTCGCAAAACTGCCACCCATCCCATGCACAAATACAACCACATCCTTTTCATCAGCATCATTATCCATAAGGAAACCTACTGTTTTGATACTATCCGTTGTTGTGAAGAATACAAGTTTACCATTGAACTCCATGGGGTACCTCAAGCCGCTCACCAAGGATATATAGTGCCGATGATTTAAAAATTTTCTGGGCAAAAACATTTAATTAATTCATTTACATAAGCGCATGTGTATCCTCTTGTTGTTGTGGGATGCGGCGGTGCGGGTACAAAGTTCCTCCAATTTGTTAGAAAATTCATAAAATCACCAAGCATAACGATAAATGAGCATTCATCAGACATACTTGTTGATCGCTCAAAAGCCATTATGGCGGATAGTGTTCACGGAAAAATGATTTACGAGATATACCCATGGCTTCAGAATATATCTGGGGAAAACATACTTGTTCTGGGGGGACTGGGGGGTGTGGTGGGTACAAACATATCCAAACTTATTGGAAAGGCACTTAGAAAGAAATCAAACGTGTATGGGATATTTGCAGAGCCGTTCAGTGCTGAATCAGAAATAAGGACAAAAATTGCCAGAAAAGCAAAAAATGATATTGATAAGAACTATCATGCCGTGATATATCTTCCAAACGATAAACTAATTGACTACTACCCCAACCTCACCATGAAGGAGGCTCTGGAGGTACATTATGTGGTGATAAAGCATATAGTGCAGGACTTTGAACGACAGATTATAAGGAACATGGGAAAGATAGAGTTCAGAGGGACCATTGGAGTGGGCATAGGATTTGGATCTGGACGAGAAAGAATTAGGGTATCCATTGAGGATGCTCTTGATTCCCCCTGGCATGTGGGAACACCCAGATACGCATTTTTCAGCGGTAACTTAGAAAGGGAAGATATAAAAGTTATCATCAGAGAGTATGATTTTGAATACTGGGATCTCTACAAAACAGAAGAATACGGAGAAGAGGTGAAAAGCGTAATATTCAGCAGGTAGTTCCACCATGAGTTAAATTTATATTCTTTGTTGCCTGATGATTTACCATGAGCACAGGGATGGGGTATGTCTTGATAAAATGCGAGAGGGATACCATAGAGCAGGTGTATCATGAGGTTGAAAAGGTTCCCGAGGTAAAAGATGTGTATGGGGTAAATGGAGAGTACGATGTTATTGCAAAGGTTGTGACTCCATCACCCTCCGAGGTCCCCCGAGTTGTACTGAAGATTAGGAGAATCCCCGGCGTACGTGCCACAAAAACCCTTACCGTTGTGAATCTGGAGGCTTAGATTTGCTATTAAAATTCGCCTACGACGGTACAAAATTCTATGGATATCAGAGACAGGTAGATTTACCCACAGTGGAGGGGGAAATACTCAAAGTCCTCAAAAAGTAT
>JALSPD010000033.1 GCA_026986135.1 DHVE2 group archaeon | reverse complement strand
CACTCCCTCGGCGCGAGCATGGGGAAAAGTATCACCTCTTTTATGCTCTCTTTGCCTGTGAGTATCATTGTGAGGCGATCCACCCCTATACCCACGCCCCCCGTAGGAGGCATGCCCCATCTAAGTGCCTCTATGAAATCTGCATCGTACTGATGTGCTTCTTCATCACCAAGAGTTCTTCTCTCCGTTTCCTCCCTGAAAAATTTCTCCTGAAGTTCAGGATCGTTAAGCTCGGTGTATCCATTTGCAAGTTCAATGCCTCCAATGTATAGTTCAAATCTCTCCACCAGATCACTATTGTTCCTGTGCAGCTTGCAAAGGGGTGTAGTCTCCTTAGGATGATCAATCACAAACACCGGATCGTAGAGATCATCCTCGCATACCCTTTCAAAGAGTTTTCCAAGGGCAAGTCCCCTCTCGTATCTGGGCATTTTTATTCCGTACTGCTCCAGTAGCTCTTTAATCTCATCATCTTCTGTATTCTCTGTTATGCCACGCCTTGCAAGCATATCAAGCATTTTTTCCCTGCGGAACGGTTTTGTTAGGTCAATCTCCTTCCCTTTAAACTCAACTTTATCAACCCCAAGTGCCATGGCTATGCTCTTTATCATTTCCTCTGTCAGGTCCATCATGTCATTGTAATCTGCGTATGCCCAGTATGCCTCCATCATGGTGAATTCTGGATTGTGAGTGGTGTCAATGTCTTCATTTCTGAAATCCTTGGATATTTCAAATACCTTGGTGTATCCACCCACTATTAGCCTTTTGAGATAGAGCTCGTCCGATATGCGGAGATAGTAGTCTCTATCCAGGGCATTAACATGGGTTTTAAATGGCTTTGCATTTGCCCCACCGTAGATGGGCTGAAGTATGGGTGTTTCCATCTCCAAAAATCCCCTTGACCAGAGGAATTTTCTCATCTCCTGAACGATTTTCGCTCTTTTGATAAAAATTTCAAAGGGTTCTTTGTTTAATATAAGATCAAGATATCTCTGTCGGTACCTTTTCTCAATATCGCCTATTCCAAACCATTCATGTGGTAGATCATATAGTGCCTTTGATGCAAGTTTTATGTCTGATGCGAGAATACTAAGCTCGCCGCGCTTGGTTCTGGTTACTTCGCCCTCCATCCAGATGAAGTCACCCCGCTGTATGTATTTTTTCAGAAATTTGTACTTTTCCTCTCCCAGTATGTCGTATCTGAAAAATCCCTGAATCTGGAATCCATTGCTTCTCACAGTTGCAAATGCAAGTTTTCCATGGAACCTTAATCCGTAAATTCTTCCCGCTGTTGAAACCCTGCTACCCATTAAAGAATCAGCATTTTTAACTATGTTTTCAATCTCATGGGTTATGGGGGTGGAATGAGGATAAGGCTCAATTCCCAGTTCCCGAAGTTTTTTTACTATGCCCAGTCTCTGCGTGTAATCAGACCTTGCCATATTGCGGGCATGGTAGGGGGTATATATAAATCCTCCACTTCATCATCAGGATTTCAGGAAATCATCAATGGTTTTCTGATGCTTTAAGTTGTATAGTATCCTGCTCCTCTTTATCCAGGTGGGGTTTTTCGTCAGCCTCTCAGAAGTTCGCAGAGCAGCTTCAATGTCTTCGTATATTTCAGCTCTATTTTTGAATGCATGTCTCACACTTTCCCTTATAACCCACACCCCCAGCGGTAATCTATACTCAGGTGTTATCTCTCTGTAAACTATAACTTTTGCCTGTCTTTTTCTCCGTGATAGGTGCTCAGCCACTGCAAGACGGGCCGCATAGTACGCACCAGTTATGTTTGATGCATAGGTTTTTCTTCCCTCATACGGTTCATAATCCTCTCCTATGTATGTCTGGGTGGCATATATTGAACCACGCATCCATGTCTCAATCATTTCGTATTCCCAGGATCCAGGTATGAGGAAAATATGAAAATCATTGCCCATGAAGGAATTTCTATAATATTCTACCTTATCAACGCTTTCCATATGTTTTATATCCTTTATAAGTCTTTTTGAAATTGCGTCATCCACCGCTGTTATGCTCCACCTTGTAGGAACGAGTTTTTTATCATATCCAAGTGTACCTGAAGAAAGCAATCTCTGTATGTAATCAACGCTCAATCCATATTTATAAAGTTCTTCTATGGCGATATTTGCCTTCACGCGATCTTCAACGAGGGAATCAACCTTTCGTGGTATATCTGGATTATCAACCACATCAATTCTTCGCGGTATGATTCTTGGGCCCGTTGGGTGGAAATATTCGTCCACTTCTGGAATACCAATAGTTTTCTCCACCTTTATTTCGGTATCCAGTGGTTTTAGAGACATTGCAATCTCCTGTGTTTTCTCCACCAATCTTCCACCTACTTTTTTCACATTTACCCTCTTTGAAGTTCTGAGAAGGGTGGATGCGATGCCCATTATATATTCAAGGTCTTTGCCATATAGAGCAGAGGTTTGAGAGAAAACAGTGCCTTCATCATTCTCGGATATGAGGGGTCCTGCATAGACATGTGGGTATCCATATCTTCCCACGAATATTGATGGTGGTGAGAGACCGAATATGGAATCACCCGAAACTTTTATACGGGGTATATAATCCTTAGCGGCTTCAAGAATCGGGCATTTTGGCAGTCCGCACCAGAGCCGACCCTTGCATTTCACGCATAGCTCTCCAAACACATATCCTCTGAGAAAACATGAAATTTAAGTTTTTCTAAAAGTGCAGGGGGTGGGATTCGAACCCACGAACCCCTTCGGGACGGGACCCTAAATCCCGCACCTTTGACCTGGCTCGGTAACCCCTGCTCCTGTGAGGAGAATACGCCAGGGGATTTAAGGGTTTTTCTTTCTGTTTTCATATCTTTTTTAAAGGAAATAAGTATATCGCCGCATCCCCTGTTAACCGTGAGTGCCGTAGTGATTTTAGATGCAGATCAATCATCATCTCTCTTTGTACTCACAGTTTGCTTTCCCATATTCATACTTCATCCGTCCACTCCAAACTCCTTTTTTCTAAAATGCAAAGTTCTTTATAGTATGTATTTGATTTGCATACCATGCCAAAATTTGTCACGTTTATAGTGCTGGTGATATTCGGAACATTTATTTATTTTTCAGGATATTTCACATTTGGCTCTCAAAGTGCCGATATTTTACTGAGGGAAAATTACCCAGATGGATTGCATGTAATACCGGTGGAAAACTATGGGTATGCACCTATTTTAAAGAGTTTCATTGATAATGCAACCTCGTCTATATTTGTAGCTACTCTTGAGTTAAGTGATTACTATCCTGTAAGCGTTATTTTAGATTCTCTGATAAAGGCCCATAACCGTGGTGTGGATGTTAAAGTACTGTATGAGGGGGACATATCATCCAATAAATATGGGGCGAGTTATTTGCGTGATCATGGTGTTGATGTCAAAAACGACAGTTCACCTTTATTTCTACATACCAAACTTGTGATTGTTGATTCGGAAGTTGTTTATGTGGGATCTCATAACTGGAGCCCGCATGCATTTGAGAAAAATAATGAGTATGGGGTTTTTGTTTTGAATTCCAGCGTGGGGGAATACTTTACCAGGTACTTTAACTCTTTATGGAGTGATTCAAACAGAACCCCAGATATGGGATCTCTGGAAGTTTCAGATGGTAATATATCTATGATTTGCACCTATGATGGATACACATATCACCCCATCAAAGATTTGCTTGAAAGTGCAAGCAACAGACTTTACGTTGCCATGTATACCATGGGATATTACACCAATCCAACCTCCGAGGCTGAGGTAAGAGTGAACAATCTTGTTGATTCCATTGTTTCAAAAAGAGAAATATCCTCAGTGGTGCTTGACGATCATGACAGTGACGATGCCTATAATTATCTGACGGATAGCAATGTTGATGTAAGAAAGGACTCCTCTTCGTTTATTACCCATCTTAAGCTTGTGGTATCCGATGATAGTGTATATGTTGGTGACACCAATTGGGACACATATTACATTGATAATTCCACCCACACCGTGGGTGTTGTAATCAGAAATTCCACGGTGGCCGATTTCTTTGCCGGGTATTTTAAGGTGATACAGAAATACGGTGATGCTCCATACTACATTGCGGATCCCATGCTGGAGAAATGGTATTACTCTGTTTTGCCTGGGGAAAATTTGAAGATTGATTTTAGAATTGCAAATGGCGGATATAAAAATCAGACTACATTTCACATAGATTTTTATGGTGATCTGAATGCGGTTTTTGATAGTGATCCCTCCTTTAGCAGAAATGATGTATATGAATGGTATGCAGGAAATATCAGTGTTGATACCTCTGGAGCTCAGGGACTCCACTCTCTTATGATCACCTATTATTCTCAGGATTACAATATCAATATCTCATTTTATATCGTTGTTAACATAGTTGAACCCGTACCTGAATTTATCCCTGATTTTTCGTCAATTATGGTTTTGCTTATGTCATTCATAATCCTTGGCGGAAGGAGGGTAAGGAAACGATCTTAATTTAGTTATTGGTAAGAAGAAAATTTTATATTTGCCTTGCATATTATTGTTTTGGGTGATGGGTATGGCTGGAATGGGTGAGGAAAATGCAGGGGATAAAGGAGGAAATGCTGCA
>JALSPD010000032.1 GCA_026986135.1 DHVE2 group archaeon | reverse complement strand
ATGGAGCTCAAACGAAAGGTTGTACTTCTGGGAGATACGGCGGTTGGAAAAACATCACTCGTAAGGAGATTCGTGTATGATCAGTTTTCAGACTCGTACATACAGACAATTGGCACCAAAGTTAGCAAAAAAACGATTGAGTTTGATTTTGAGGATGAGCATTACAAAATCACATTGATAATCTGGGATGTACTGGGTCAGCAGGGCTACACCAATGTGCAGAGGGCCGCGTTTAAAGGAAGCGATGGTGCGCTTTTCGTATGCGATATCACCCGAAGGGAGACCCTTCAGAGTATACTAAGGTACTGGCTCCCGATGCTGGAATCGGTAGCAGGAGTGCCTGGAGTGCTTCTTGCAAACAAAAGTGACTTGAATTGGAAAATTGATAAGAAAGATTTAGATGAATTTTCCAGAATGACTGGCCTTCCATACCTTATAACAAGCGCAAAGACTGGAGAGAATGTGGAAGATGCTTTTAAGCTCCTTGGAAAACTGATGCTCATCTTTAAACCCATACGTAGCAGTGAAGAAGATAAAAGAGGGATAAAAACGCGAAAAGATGTTCTTGACTATATCATGGCTGATTTCTGCAGATCCTACGGAAACTGGAATGATGCAATGGCAATACTTGAAGCAAACATGAGACTGATAGGTCTTGATATGAGAAATCCCACTCTGGAGCAGCTCAAAATGCTAATTGAAAAACTATACCGAATTGAACTATACAACCTTGGGCAGGAAACGGCCCAGAAGAACGAGATAAAAAGGTTGGGATTACTTAAACTGGTGAAGTGATCATAGATCCTGCAATCTCTCTTTACACAGCCTCGCCCAAAGTTTTATTCCCTTTTCTGAAAACAGCTCAAGTGCCCTTAGGAGATTCTCTCTTGCCTTGGCCCTCTCACCCATTTTCTTCCAGAGAACTCCAAACTCATAGTGTATTCTGGCAATCTCAAGATTGTTGCTGTGCATGTTGAAATATCTAAGCGACTTAGTCAATTCAATGACGGCTTTCCTGTACTGTCCCCTCTCTCTATACACCATGCCCAGAACCACCCTTGCACGCATCTCACCTTCACGATCCCCCATTTCAAGAGCCATATGCAGGGCATCCGTTGCATGTTCAAGAGCCATCCCACTCTTACTGGAGAGAAGTTCACATTCGGCAAGAGAGAGAAGAGAATCCATTTGCCCCTGTATATCGCCCACTTCCCGCATCATTGACAACGCTTTCTTAATTATCCTGCATGCGTAATCCACATTGCCATCCACCAGATAAACACGTCCCGTGTTCAAAAGGGCATGGGCAGATGTCCTCTTATCCCCTGTATCCTTGCTTATTTTCAATGACTCTGCAAATTTCTTAAGGGCCTCATCACCCTCGTCCATCAAGAGAAGAATGTTGCCAATGTTGTTAAGAACCTCTGCAATGGCACCTCTCTGATTTATTCTCTCGCTTATATCCAGGCTTCTATGGAAATAATCAAGAGCAATATCCATATCTCCACGGAGATAATACACAGAGCCTATTTTATTTAAAAGGGATGCTATCCCGAATTTATATCCTACATTGTTCATGGCGTTAAGGCTTGATGTGTAAATCTTAAGCGCCCTGTCAAGATCCCTCCTTGAAAGGTACATATCTCCCATATCTGAAAGAACCTCCGCAACTGATTTCATGTCGCCCAGATCCCTAACAATTTCAAGCGCCTTGGTGAAATATCTCTTGGCCCTTTCAATATTGCCCAAAAGAAGATGTATGTTACCCACACCGCGAAGTATCTCTGCAAGATCCCTCCTGTATTTGTCCCTTTCATTTTTTATTGTGGTGAATATTTTAAGTGCCTTCCTGTAAAGCTCAAGTGCCTCCTGATGATCGCCCAGTATGTTGCTGAGGGCAGCCATGTCCTTGTAAAGCCTTCCCCTCTCACCCTGAAAACCCCGTGGAAGATTTTCAAGGGTAGATTTTAATATCTTTAAGGCACCCTCATAATCACCTCTCTTTGAATGGGTATCTGCAATTTTCCTGTTTAACCGTGAAACTGTATTAGGATCCTTTGCGATGCTCAGAGCATCCCTGTAATGCTCCTCTGCGGCCTCGTAATCACCTGTGTAAACAAGAACATCACCCATGTTTTCAAGAAGTTTTAACTTTGTTTTTTCATCTCCAACCAGTTCCAGAGCCCTTCTGTAAAATTCCAGCGCTTCATAATTGGCATAGTTTGATCTCGCCTGATCCCCCAATGTTAGCAGGAATTCAACCGCCTTTCTGTCCCTTGCCTCATAATAGTGATGTGCCAAAAGATTTATGACAGGTTCAATATTGTCCCGATGCAACTCGTAAATTATGTCGCCAATTATCTTGTGGTATTTCCTACGGAGATCATCAAGAAGCTCGTTGTAGAGCACCTCCCTGATTATTGAATGCTCAAACCTGTATTTTCCATCATCAATGTAGATAAGCTTGTGCTTCCTGTATATGTTGTTGAGCATCTTCAGTATCTTGAGCTCGTCCATCATTGTTGTTAGAGAGAGCAGAGAGATGTCAAACTCCTCCCCTATCACGGAGGCAACATCCATAATCTCCCTCTCCCCGTCAGTGAGCCGCTCAAGGCGCCGCTTTATGAGTTCATACGCCTTCTTTGGCACGATAATCTTCTCGGCTCCCTTTTTCAGATGCCACCTGTTACCTTCGCGGTATATCATCCTCTCGGTCAGAAGCAGTTTGATGGTCTCAATAACGAATAGGGGATTTCCCCCGCTCTCCCTGTAAACCTTCTCCCCAAGTTCCTGGGTGAAATCTCCCAGTATCCTGCTTATCAGGATGAAGGTATCCTCCTTGCTCAAACGCTGCAACCCTATTACCTCAAGAAGCCCCTCCCCAGCGAGGTTGTTGATGGTAACTTCAAGGGGATGAAGTTCTCCTCCAGATGGAAGTATCTCCTCAGGGCGGTAAGTGCCAATTATCAGGGCTCTGCTCCTCCTCATGTTTCTTGAAAGATAGTAGAGAAAATTCAGGGTTGTCTTGTCCGCCCACTGGAGGTCGTCAATGAACACAATAAGAGGGGTTTTCTCCGAAAGACGCTGTAGACCCATCAGGAGATTGTCAAATATGTTCTCCTGCATTATCATGGGTTCCCCTGCAAGATAACGCCCGTCGTACTTCTGGGAGTTTATGAACCATGCAACATCCTCCACCGCCTCCTCCGCCCTTTCCATATCCCCATGCCAGTCCTCAAACCTCTCCTCAAGGTTCTCAAGTATGCGCTTCATATCCTCTATGAGAAACTCATTCGGCTCGCCTTTGATAACCGTTGCCAGGGAGAGATTGCCTGAGGACTGAATTATTATGTTGTAATCCCCGTAACTGAGTGAATTGAGTGTGGCATTCTCCTCGGTGCCCATTATCTTGAGGGAGTCCTTCACGAAGGCCTCTATCGCAGTGAGCATGCCCACGAATATATCAGGATCCAGATTCGTCTCTGTCCTCTCCGCCTTTGCTATCACTAGCCCGGAACTGTCAATAAGGTAAGCGGATAGAACAAATGGAGGGGGTTTGTTGGATAGCAAATACTCCAGACCCGCCCTTTTAAGTGCGCTCTTGAATGGAAACATCGGCTCAATGCTCTCAGGGAGACACTGACCCCTTATTATACGGAAATTCTGCTGCTCCGCCTGGACAATAAGTTCTTCAACAATCCTCGTCTTACCTATTCCCGCCTCCCCCGAGATGAAAACGGTTGCCCCCTTACCAGAATATGCATTCTCCAGATTCTCCTTTAACCTTGTGAGCTCCTCCTTGCGATCCACGAGCTCAATGTTCTTGAAATTAACCTCCGCCACATGCGAAGATATGCACCCATGGGATAAAACTTTTCCCGAGATATTAAATGTGATTTTTCAGGGATATCAAAGATTATGCTTTATAACATATCATACACTTTAGAGAAAAATTTAAATAACTGATTTCCCATATATTTGTGAGGTGTTTCCATGAGGGCTATATGGCTGGTAATGTTGGTAGGATTGCTTGTACTCAGCTCTTCGGGGGGGGTGTTCGGAGCGAGATGGAATGACACAAGGGATGAGCATGCGCACGGATATTTTAAGGGAGTGACTTTTAACAACGGTGAGATAATTGTGAGCATTGGTAAAAAAGGAGCCCGGATATTTGACAGGACTGGAAACATTATTGTGAATAAGATTTCTCCGGAACTAGAGATCTTAAAGGACAATGAGTGGATACATGTGAGATTTGAAGAGGCAAAAATTGTTCTTAAAAACAGAGGCAAATATCACATTGTTAAAGTAACTAAGGAGCATAGAGGAGATATGAAAATAGAGTACGTTCTTACTTACATTCAGAAAAAGAGATTCTCACTAGGAGATCCGCTATTGTCTTCCTTGATTTTAAGATTTAACAAAAGTGTGAAGTATAGAGTAATAATTAAGTACATGGGGATACACTCAAAATGGTTTGAGATTATTGACAATGGTAGCGGGTACATACGACCTCCATTTAAACATGGACATGGCAGAAGGGTCCTTTTTAATGGGACAGTTACTAAAAATATATCCTTCAATGATGCGCAGGATATAGTGAGAGTATGGAACAATAGAAAGCTACTATTTGGATTGA
>JALSPD010000031.1 GCA_026986135.1 DHVE2 group archaeon | reverse complement strand
CCAACCCACATAGGTTCCAGCGCCATTACTCCAGTCTGCTCCAAATCCAAGATCCGTGCCAAACACCGCCATAAACGCCAGAACATTCTTTGCAGGATCGCCAGCATGAGCTATTGTGCCATTAAACACAAGTTTTTTACTTACTATGGTATGCGAGGTTGCATTGTATACTACTGAATACACCTCTTTATGTACCTTCATAGCATAGTAGACGCTCATTGAAACATCAACCTTTTGTCCAACTGTTGCCACTGGTGCCGAAACATGCATTATCATACCGTATGCAATCTCCCACGCACCAACCAAGCTATCACTTCCAATTACAACTGAATGATCTTCAGTGTGATTATCCCATGTTACATTGCCAGTTTTGTTGTTGTATGTATAAGTATGATTTTCCACATACACAAGGTGCGGTGCTACATTTCCGACATAAATTTCAACTGCATCGGATACAGATATTGCACTCTGTACATAAGCACGTACGATATACGGCCTATTGACATTGTTCTTTGCTATGAACTTGAATGTGGCCACTCCATTTGAGTCGGTAGTCTTTACATCTTTGTCAAAGGTCACATTGGTCGTATCAATCACGCTCTTCTGGCCATACCAATTTGGATCTGTTGCAGTAGAATACATAGCTTCTATGTGAACTTCCTTCTTTGCAACTGGTTTGTTGTCTTGGTCCACAACCTTAACTGTCACAGTAGAGCTGTTTCCTGCGGATATACCAAATGAGGACACACTCAATATTTCCACTTTTGTCCATGTGCTTCCCGTATTTTCAACACCTATATAGAGCGTCGCTTTCTGAGCATTTGGGAGAATAGTATTATTTACCTGTATCTCTCCTTTTATTATATCCACAATGTTTTGATTTAGCTTTGTTGGAGCGGTGTATGTAAAGCTAACTTCACCGTTTTTATCAGTTATCCCTGTAGTAGGTGTTATATTACCTGCTGTTTCTTCTGTAAGAAGCTTTACTGGAACCCCAGGCACAGGATATCCAAGAACATCAGTTACCTTAGCCGTGATTGTTGCATTTGCTCCTCCTTGAACCACTGCCTTATCAGAGTAAAACTGAAGCCTTACCATATTTTTGGGAAGGTATACTGTCACTTTCTTAGACCCATTGTAACTATACAAGTGGTCACCTATCTTTGCAGACATATGATAATTAACCGTTACTGGCCCACCATATTCTATAAATGCCAAAGGAATATGGAACTTAAAAGCACCAGAGTCGCCTGAGGTGAAGTTGCCGACAAATCCAGTTGATGCAGTGACAGTTACATTAACTCCTTTTATAGGTGTGCCTGTAAAATCAGTCACATATCCGATGCCGTTAATTCCCTTCCCTGCGTACGCGAAATCTGGGATGTACATATGCAAAGCTGCCCCATTGTATTTCCCATATACCACGCTTGGTTGTCCTCCGCCGCTTCCGCCGCCGCTTCCGCCGCTTCCGCCGCCGCTTCCGCCGCTTGGATGATGCAGCTGACCAAGGCTAAAGCTGTTATATATTGTTCCGAATGCAGGCACCCAACCTTGCCAAATATCCTTTCTGTATGCCATTATATTCTTCCTGTAGTACAAAGTATCGTACGGCAGGTCATGAACCAATATACCCTCTACATCTTTGACTTCCTGTATCCTCTTCTGGGTGTCCATCTGAGTTTCTATATCATCAAGCAGCTTATCCACTTTAGGATTGCTGTATCCGGGAGTGTTATAACCAACAGGTGCAGCATCTTTGCTATAGAAGAAGTCCTTAAGATAAGTCTCAGGGAATGAGCCAACAGCCCATCCAAGAATGTACATATCAAAGCTAACCTGCACAAACGCTTTGCTAACAATAGTGTCAAAGTCTGTAGGGTTACTCATGACATTTAGATGTATTTTTTGTAAATTATTCTGTATCATTATTCCTGCCTCTGCTCTGATTGGATCGTAATCCTTAGGTGGAGTCAATATTACCTCATGAATTGGCTTTCCAGTTGGAGTATCTATCCATCCATCTCCATCAACATCTTTGTATCCTGCTTTGCTGAGAACAGTTTTTGCTGCTTGCAAATCATAAGTTGGTGGTATTGCTGATGTATTAACATAAGCACCAGAGGTTATGGAGATTGGCACAGTTCCCTTAGTGCCATAACCCTGCATAAGAGTAGTTACGATGTAATCTTTATTGATTGCATGAGCCACAGCTTCTCTGAAAGCAAGGTCGTTCTCCGGAGCTTTTCTCATGTTAAACGCCAGATAGAAGAAACCCTGATCATCCACAACCTGTGAACCTATACGTGGGTCAGTCTGTAACTGGTTGTAATATCCAGGCGGAATGCTCCAATCAATATAATGCACTTCACCTTTTTTAAGAGCAAGCACCGCAGTATCCAATGTATTGTATATCTTGAACTCTATTTCAGTCACATTTGCTGGAAACATGGACCATTCTCTGCCCTGCCACAGAACTTTGAAGTTCTTGCCCCAATAGTTGTCATATCTCTTTATAATTATGTAGTTCTGCGGCTCCCACTTCACTACTTTGAAGGGGCCAGTTCCAATGGTTGCATCCATCTGAGAACTGTCCTTGCCGTACGAATAGTCCAATATGAAATCGTTGCTATCTGCAATCCCTGCAGATTTCGTGTGCTTCTGCCAAATATGACTTGGAAGTATTGGCAGGCCTAAGGTCTCAAAGTAAAACAGCGGATATGGACGTGCAAGATGGAACTCCACAGTATAATCATTTACTTTCACTACACCCACATGGGTTTTACCCGTATTATTCCACAGATTCCACTTGGGCTGCTGCCACCACAAGCAGCTAAGGCTATCTTTGAACTGCTGATTCTGAGCAAGGGCCTCATAAGAGAACACCACATCATCAGCAGTCATCTTTACTCCGTCTTGGAAGGTCACACCCTGCCTAATGGTTACTGTAACATTAAGGCCAGTGCTGTCCGCCTTCACGTCCTTTGCCAATGCCTTGTATGGAGTCAAGTCCGGGGTATAACCCATAAGGGAATCCCAACCCCAACCTATGGCATCCGACTTCCACACCGTATTTGTGTTAGGGTCGAAGTAGTTCAGATTGGGAATGTCCTGCTGAAAAGCAATGATCAATGTGGAATTACCACTCTGTGCCCTTGGCGTTTCTGCCATAGCGTTGCTGGCAAGCACTGAAAAACTACCCAATACCATAGCTCCCAGCACTATGGTCACCAATATAATCCTTTTCAGACTTTTTCTTTTTTCATTCATTGCCGATTGCCTCCTTTTTATTTTTTTCAGGCACTCCACCCATTGGAGCATGGGGGAATACCGCATCGCACCGCTTATACCAATCCTCATATTTAAATTTTTTGAGTTGCTCTTCCATATTGCATAAATCAGATGATAGATGAAAAATAAGGGATTTGTAGAGCATCTTTTTTCTCTGTTCTTTAATGTGGAGCAGAGGTCTCTCTGAGTTCCAGTTATACTTCCCTATTATTACGGTCCAAATGAGCAATCAGAAAACTATTGACATGGCTCATCAATTTTCACTCATTCATTTTAGAGAGAAACATAATTACAAATATGTTAAAGAGCATAATCAGAGAGATATAGTAAGTTTCCACCATGGCGACCGAGGGCCAAACGACAAACACGCCCAGAACCATCAAAATTATAATAACTAATGTTGCTATCCTCATACATCCTATTGTACTCATACCGAATATTATGGCACCTAGAAAAAATTGGATAAAAAAGCATTTTGTAACAAGAGAATGGTACCTTGTACCACCGTGAAACACACCAATTAACGCAAGAAAAATTGCAGATATGCCCATATACAGTGAGCCGCCCGCCTGCATTTTGTTCTCAGATATAGAGATAAGATAATAGGAGAACACTATTACAAAGGGAGATGCTATGATTAGCCCAATGTTGTATATCCATGGATCATTTGCTTTTTCTGCACCAAGGTCGCTCAAAGCATTGTTCCAGAATGAGAACCATGGATTCATTGCAATACTCCACAAAACAAAGGACCAATACACTAAAGAACCAACCAAACCAAAATAAATCATTTGTTGAGAACATATTTTTTGAATTCTGATTTTCCCTTTTATCTTCCTAATCATATTCATACACCACTCATTAAACTACAAATTTGGTAGAACTTTTAGTGGGATGGAATGGCGCCGGGGGGGAGATTCGAACTCCCGCTCCCAATGCAGGGAACCAGCTCTCAAGGCTGGCGCCGTAGTCCACTTGGCTACCCCGGCATTCAGCGGCTTATGGCTCTTAATTATTTTAATTTTTCTTTAAAGCTTGCATATCGGGGTAAATATCTTTATATGCACCTGCTCAATTCACCAAAATATGTTAGATATAAAACTCCTCCGTGAGAATCCTGATTTGATTAGGGATATGCTAAAAAAGAGGTTTGAGGATACTGCAGTAGTTGATGAAATACTATCAATAGATATTGAATGGCGCAGCACATTAAAGGAGATTGAAAGATTGAGGCACCTCAGAAATCAGAAAAGCGTGGAAATAGGAAAGATGATTAAAAGCGGGGCAGATGTGAACCATTTGAAAATGGAGATGAAGGAGATAAATGAAAAAATAAAGAATCTTCAGGATAAGGTTAACGAGCTGAAATTGAGGAGAGATAAGCTTCTAATGAGTCTTCCA
>JALSPD010000030.1 GCA_026986135.1 DHVE2 group archaeon | reverse complement strand
TATCGGTTCCGGGGGCAGGGAGCATGCCATAGCAAGAGCCCTTAAACAGGGAGGTGCCAAGATATACGCGGTGATGAAGCACAAGAACCCGGGAATTGCCAGGTTATCCGATGACTACATTATCGGGGATCATAACAGCGTATCCTTCGTAAAAAATCTTGACTGGGTTAAATTCAGGAAGGTGGATTTTGCCTTCATTGGTCCCGAGGAGCCGCTCATAAGGGGCATGGCTGACATGCTTGAAGAAAAAGGAATACCTGTGGTGGGGCCCAGAAAAGATGCCGCTGTTATTGAGGGCTCAAAGGAGTTCATGAGGGAACTGATGAAGAAGCATAATATTGAGGGTATTGTGGATTACTATGTTTTCACCTCTCCTGAGAGAGTTGAAGAGTTCCTGAGGGACTACGATAAGGAATTTGTTGTGAAGCCAGTGGGTATAACCGGTGGAAAAGGCGTATGGGTTATGGGAGACCATTTCAAAACAAAGGAAGAGGGGATTGAATATGCAAAGAGAGTTTTAGAGGAAGGAATAGGCGGAGAGAAAAAGGTAATTATTGAGGAGAAGCTAACGGGAGAGGAATTCACCCTGCAGGTTTTCACAGATGGACGCCATGTTAAGGGAATGCCACTGGTACAGGATTTCAAGAGGGCTTACGAAGGGGATAAAGGGCCTAACACAGGGGGCATGGGTTCCTACAGCATGGAGAACCACCTCCTACCCTTCATGGACGAGAATGACTATGCCCGGGCCATGAAGATTCTTGAGGATATAATTGCGGCAATGCGCAGGGAAGGGCGCATTTACCGTGGTGTTCTTTACGGGCAGTTCATGCTCACTGCGGAGGGGCCAAAGGTTATAGAGATAAATTGCCGTTTTGGAGATCCAGAGGCGATGAATGTTCTCTCCATACTGAAAGACAACCTGGTAGATATATCCTGGTCAATAATTGAAGGTAAATTAACCGAGAAGATAGAATTTGAAAACAGAGCAACTGTGGTCAAGTATGTGGTTCCAGAGGGATACGGCACAGGCAATGTTGCCAGCGGTACGGAGATAAAGGTGAACGCAAAGAAGATTGAAGAGGAAGGAGCGCTGCTCTATTACGCATCGGTTCATGAGGAGAACGGAAAAATATACACTACTACATCCCGCTCCCTTGCAGTGGTCGGAATAGGTGAAGATATTTACAGCGCTGAGGCAGTAGCGGAAAGGGCGTTGAAACATGTCACAGGTAGAATATACGCAAGGCATGACATAGCAAAGAGGGAGATGATAGAAGCAAAGATAAATAGAATGAAAGAACTGAGGGGTTGATTCCCCTTCAGTACACCTTTTCAAGATTCAGGAATGATTCATCGTGCATTATATCGTGGAATTTAGCGTAGTTTTCGTATTCCATTTTAAGCATATTGTAATGATCCTCCTCCATCTGAGAAAGATACTCAAAGATCATACGGGTTTTATCATCTGTGAACCTTTTTGCAAGTCTATGATAGAACTCAGCACTTTCCTTTTCAAATCTCATAGCCTCTTCAAGTATGTAGAGTATGCCCTTCAGAGCCCCACTTTTTTCGTAAATATCAACGGGGATTATGTCAAGATCAGCATCGTCATGAAGCTTCGGTTCTTTTCCAAATCTCTTTTTATAGAATTCCTGAAGATATTGCAAATGCTTGCTTTCTTCATTTACGAGAAAGTTGAGGGTTTCTTTTAGAAATGGGGTCTTTATTTCCTCTCTCAGTTTCCTGTACATTTCCAGGCTTTCCTTCTCGTTCTTTATTGCAGAGAGTACAACGCTCTCAACGCTTCTCACACTGATCTTCTCCATATCCATGTTAAATCACCTCCAGAAAAAATTCATTTTCAAACTATTTAACATTTTTCCCATCTATCAGGAATTGTCCAAGAGATTTTCCAATAAAGATTAAAATAGTCCTTTCACATGTGCTGAACGATGCTTAAAATTTCTGATAGTTGTGATAAAATAGGTATTTATGCAGGACTTCTTTTTGAGCCGTTATTTTTCTTGTTTCTTCTGGTTGCCGTAATTACCAATCCCTGGTTTGATTTTACCATAAACGCCCTCAGCGATCTTGGATCTAAAACCGCATGCTGCCCATGGTTATTCAACATGGGCATCATTGTAAGTAGTATGGTTAATCTCATTTTTTCTTTGAGAATTCTCCTGAAATTCAATAAACCACTTAACCTGCTTGGATACGGTATGATACTAGCATCAATATTTTTCATGGCTATAGGGATATTCACAGAAGATACAGGATTTTATGTGACGCAAACAATGAATTTCCATAACTTTTTCACTATTCTTGGATTTACATTGGGATCGCTAACCATCTTAATCTATGAGATTTACTGGAGCATCAAGAAAGAATGGAGATACATAGGCATTCCTCTCCTATTTCTCTCCATGACAATTCCCGCGATATACCTTTCCAATGCATACATCAGCCTCGCACTTTTTGAAATGGCATTTGCCATGGCTATATTAATGTGGAGCTATGCAACAGTTTATTTCTATCTAAGGCAGTGTGATTCCTATGGAGATAATGAAGATAAATCCAGATCGTGAGGCGGTTCTTTTAAAAAGAGATAACCGTTTTATTGCAACCATTAGAATTGGAACTTCAATCACACAAGCGCATGTGCATGACCCGGGCAGATTGGAAGAGTTACTTTACCCGGGAAACAGAATACTGATAAAACATGCCACCGGAAAACACAGAAAAACGGAATGGGATGTAATTGCTGCAAGGTTTGAAAATCTATGGGTATTTACAAATTCAGGATATCATCGCAGAATTGCAGAGGAAATCCTAAAAATAATTTATCCCGGCTACACTCTCAAACCAGAGGTCAAACTCGGACATAGCAGGATTGATTTCTTCGCCACAAGTAATAATGAGAAGATTGCCATTGAGGTAAAGGGATGCACTCTTGCAAGGAATGGAGTTGCACTCTTTCCAGATGCACCCACATCCAGAGGAAGAAGGCATGTGGAAGAGCTTATTCGCTTCATTAAATCTGGCGGTAAGGCAACACTTCTGATTCTGGTTTTTAGAAGTGATTCTCTCTGCTTTCTTCCAAACGGAAATACCGATCCTGAATTTGAGGATGTTTTCTGGAAAGCGGTGGATTCTGGAGTGGATATAATACCTGTGATTTTAAAATACGATCCCCCCGTTTTGAGTTACCTCGGCAAAATACCTCTTTGCAACTCCAAGTAAAAGAAAGCAAAAATTTTGATTGTTTATTAAATTGTTATTTATGCACAAATTATGATGATGCATGCATCAAAAAAATTAATATTGCATCTGAACCCTTATGTTTCTATGGGGGTGTTATATGAATGAATAAAAAAGGCATTTTAGTGCTGGTATTGATAGGAGTGCTTGTTGGAAGCGCAATAGTGATTATGTCCAGCCCGGAAAAGAGAAACGTGATTGTGAATGATGAGATAACTCAAGAGCACAGAGCCATTTTCCCAGAAGCTAACCACACAGCAATAAGAATTAATGGAGATGGGGATTTTGACGCTGCCCATGGTGTGCGTGAAGGTCTGGGAACTTCAACAGATCCATACATAATAAGTAACTGGGTAATTGACGGCTCGGGAAAAGGTGCTGGTATATACATTGGCAACGTGACGAAATATTTCACAATAGAGAATTGTGTGATATACAATGCCACAGGCGGTAACTTTGACACATACCATGAAAATGCTGGTATTGAACTATACAACATACAAACGGATGTTTATTTGTACAATAACACAGTTTATAACAACGATGGGGCTGGAATTTTCATAAACAAGTTGAATGGAAATATGATAATTGGCCATTACAACCATGGTGAGGATTCAAACAGGATATTTGATAACAAAAGAGCTGGTATATACATAGCCCACTCCGTAGTCCCCTATATATATGCAAACATGATATATCACAACGATGTAGGTATCCACATATACTCATCGGATGGTAGCGATAGCACAATTGAGTACAACGGCATAGCTGAAAACACCCATGAGGGAATAAGGATTGAAAAAGTGAGCAATACCCTAACTATCTTTGCAAACATGTTCTACAAAAATTACGGTTCCACCGACAGATACAATCCAAATCATCCTCAGGCAACAATAGATCACTTTTCTACTCAAGAGAATATTTACTGGTATCAGCATGACTACTATAATAAATGGGGGAATTTCTGGTACGATTGGGCATACAACAACGACAGCAACTACAATGTGAACTATCTTGGAGGATCATGGCTAACAGTTGAGGGAAAATATCCAATTGTCAATCTATCAAACACAAATGAAATTCTTGATTATGATATCGCACCTCTAAAAGGAGTAATTTCATCTGACAGAATCATGCTGACATCAAGTATGGACTTTTACGAGAAATACAACCCATACAATGGATTCGTCATGGGAGATAAATATGCATATTCTCCAGTTATGAGCGGATTAGACATTGGCGCGAAGAGTGGATACGGATTACTAATCTCTGAACCGGACAGAGACTTCGTAATTGATGGAATAAAGATAACCAACATCACGAAAGGAAGCGATGATCTGTTGTACCGTGGAAATGGTATAATTATAGATCACGCAGCTCCAGACAGAACAATAAATATACTGAGGGCAGACATACATTACTGCGACTACAGCGGAATTTTGATAACAAACTCTTCGGCAAAAATCTATTCAAAGTATATTTATATTCACTACGGAAAGGATAATTCAAATGGGTTGGTAGTCTCACATAGCACATATGTTTCATTCAGCAACAGTACAATCACAGATCAGGGAAGGTATGGTGTATATGTTATTAACGTTACAGGACACATTTCAGGAACCCAGAGTTACACTATGGGTGCAATGGGTCTGTTTTCTGATATCATCATGAATAATGGAGAAGGCGTTTATATACCAGAGAATGCTCTTGACCCTCAGGGATACGGTACAGACGTGGACATATACGAAACATCCTTCTTTAAGAACACAGGTTACGGACTCCATGTGGAGGATCAGAAAGATTACACAGAGATTAAACTTTCAAATGATGTGTTCTACGGAAACCATGGATCTGGGGATACATACGATCCGTCACATAATCAGGTGTACATCACAGCCCATGGCAAGGTTTACAACCTTGGATCCAGCAACTGCTACTTCCATGACTGGGCAAACAACAACCGGACAAATGACATGGATAGAGATGGTGTTGTTGACTGGCCATATCCGGTGGATGGTGGCGGATATCCAATTAACTTTGCTGGCAAATGGGTGGACTTCAAATACGAATGGGTTGATTTTTATACAATGGAAAGTATAAGTGTTGGCGCTGTTGTGCATGTGGATAACAGCAACGATGGAGTTCTAAACTCAACGGGAACCACCGCAGGAATCGTGGGCTACGATGATACCTACTACTACATCATTGGCTGGAACACCACAAAGCCGTACCAAGATGAGTGGTCCACCGAGCATGGAATCTATGTAGATGGTGGAAATGAGCTCCATATGAAAATCTACAACGTGAGAAGCGTTTACAATGGGTACGGAATCACAGCAAAAAATGCCAAATGGGTTGAACTCAAAAATTCTGAGATTGCCAACAACAGATATCCCGGTGTATGGTTCTCATACAGCGATGTTGTGATTGTCTCCAACAACGAGATATATAATAACTACCATGGGCTTGAGCTTCAGGGCAGCTCCGCATATACACTTGTAGAGAAAAACAGAATCTACAAAAATGATGCAGACGGAATATACATGATAAGTGTGAGTCCCACTATGTTGGGTGTGGAAATAAGGGAAAATCAGATATTTGCTAACAATATTGGACTTGAAGGCGGCTGCACTGGAATCATTATCCACGACAACGGACTCGCTTACAATGCCCACTACGGCATAAAGCTCACCTCCGGTCATAATCATCTCTACAGAAACATATTCTATGAAAACAATGGAACTATGGATTCCTATTCCCCTGATAAAATTCAGGCGTACGACTCCTCTGTGAACTACTGGAACAACACCAATGGACAGGGCAACTACTGGCATGACTGGTCATGGAACAACAGGTCCAACGATCTGGATGGCGATTGGTTTGTTGATTATCCATATCGTATGGATGGCGGTGCTGGATCCAGGGATATATACCCAATGAGAGAAATAACTAAGTTGCCGCTGAGAATTGAGGGTATAGGAGATCTGGATATAGACCACGGAGTCATAGGTGGTGACGGCTCTTTCTACTACCCATATGTGATTGCAGGATGGAAGATCAACGGTAAGGATGCTGGTGCGGGAATATACATCGGCAACATCTCAGAGAACATAAGAGTTCGTCTGGATGGCCTCTATATCAACTCAACATCGGGTGGAAGTGGAGTATATCACAGTAATTCAGCGGTTAATGTGTATCATTTTAACGGATATGGGCTGCAGATATACAACCTATGGGCTGAGCATAATGTGGGAGATGGTGTGTATGTATACTACTCTGATACAATAACCGTTGATAAGGCATATCTAGTCTACAACGCACATGGCATGAATTTCTACAGCTGCAACTATGTTTTCGTGGAGAGAAGCAATGTTAGCTACAGTCAGTACTCTGGAGTGGTTGTAAGGAACACACACTATGTAGGGTTCTTTTACAACAACATATATCACAACGCCAACTACGGAATATACATCTCTTCATCCACATCATCCCTGACCCTTTCCTCGTACAGGATATACAACAACACATTCAGGCTTAATACTGGCTACGGACTTTATCTAACATCCTCTTCTGGATTCAAAATATACCACAACATATTTGACAGAAATCACGGAGCCTCAGCGGATGGAAACGCGGACTCTTCACATATACAGGCATATGATGATGAATCCTCGGAGTACACTAACCTCTGGAATACCACTGATGAAGGCAACTGCTGGAGCGACTGGAATCAGAATACCCCATACCAGATTGATCCAGACCCATATGTTGCAAGGGACCATCATCCTGGCTGCGGATTTGTTCCAGAAATGAGCAATGTTGTAGCGCTAGTGGCAGTTACTGCACTCCTGATTGCCATAACATACAGAAGGAGAGATTAACCCCCCACTTCTTATTTTTTTGTTTTCAGATCTCTGAGATCAATCGTTATTTCTCCCGTGCGAAGACCCTTAACCTCATCCTCTGATAAAACCCTCTTTTTTACCTTATCTCCCACTATAGCGCTGTTTCCAAAAGGATCGTCAATTATTATTGTTGCAGGCATCTTACCATGGCGAATATAACCTATTTTTCTCATCACATCCAGAATATCTTCCCTTTTATCAGGATATGTATGAAGCAGCTGAAGAAGAACATCCACAAATCTGTTCAGAACTCCCTCAACATTGGTAATAAATGCCTCTGAAAAGGGTCCAGGTTCAAGCTTTGCACCTATTTCAGGTATGGTAATTGTTCCAGATGTTGATCTGATTACCCTTGCGTTGAGATCATCAAGGCTCTCAATTGGCATCTCGTATCGCAGGGGCTCATGGGTCTCAAGCATGAGAATATCGCTATGCTTATAGCCGCATGTGGTGCAGTAAACCGTGGTTTCAAGGCATTTTCCAAAATGAGGTATCTCAAGTTCAACAGCCCTGTATTTAAGCGTTTTTTCTCCGCATACTGGACAGGGCGCATCCATCAACATATCTATGCCCTCTTTCAAAGCCATGCTCTCAACTCCCCCCTTAATACATATCCAGCGTTTTTCATCTCATCAACATTTGCTGCACCACTTAGAAACATGGCGATCCTTAGCTCATTTAGAATTTCCTCAATTCTCTCAACAACGGCCGTATGTGATTTAGTTGCGTATTTTAGTATAGCCCTGGCCATACCTGCAGCATCTGCACCCAGTGCAATTGCCCTGGCCACATCAAGCCCATGCCGTATACCCCCAGAGCCTATAAGAGGTACGCCCATACCCTTTAGCTGAAGGAGAGAATACGGACTTGGAAGACCCCAATCCCAGAATAGTTTTCCTAATTTGCCACCCCTATAATATTCCACAGCTGCAAAGCTTGTACCGCTCACGCCGCTAACATCAATCGCTCTGAATCCCATCTCAGCAAGAATCTCGGCGGATTTTCTATCAAAACCTGCCCCTGTTTCTTTGGCAACCAGAGGATACTTCTTCGCTAGGGGTTTGAGATTTTCAATAAGGCCTGAGACCACCTTATCCCCCTCGGGCTGAATGGATTCCTGAAGGTAGTTAAAATGTATTTCCATGGCATGAGCATCAACCATTTCCATTGCTCTCTCCAGTTCACTCTCACCGAACCCAAGTGCAAACTGTGGAGCACCCAGATTACCCATTCTGAGAGGCACCTCATACTCTCTCACAACAGAATATGTATCTTCCATTCTTGGATTTACTATGGCGCTTCTCTGGGATCCCACAGCCATACCAATACCCAGCTCCTCAGCAGCCTTTGCTATGTTTTCATTTATCTTCTTTGCCACAGGATGCCCTCCTGTCATTGCATCAATTATTATTGGTGCCTCAAGATCCCTGTCAAGAATCCTTGTTCTCAGATCAATGTCCTCAAGATCCACCTTTGGTATCGTCACATGCTTCAGGATAACATCATCCCAGTAATTATGGGTTGCATTTACATCCTTGTCAAGACATATCTTTATGTGTTCCAGCTTCCTATCTTCTATCATAGGACCACCGTCCCTATGAAATCTTCATCTTTAAGAACGGATTCAAGACGCTCTGGATGGAAACCATTTATTACATAAACTTTGCTGTACTTTGCAATCTCTCTCATAACATTTATCTTCAGGTCCATACCCCCTGTCACATCGCTAACCTTTATTTCCGTTTTGGGATCATGTGCTGGGTGCAGTTCGCGTATAAGCTCCTCTTTTCCAGATCCCGGCGGATGCGTGTAAATACCATCCACATCCGTGAGAAACACTGTTTTCTCTGGCCTATATTTTTTTGCAAGTTCCAGCATCAGAACATCTCCAGAGCATATGTTTATACCCCTTTCGCTGTCAAATACTGCATCCCCAAAGGTCAGGGGTACAAAACCATAGTGGATAAGATAATCAAAAATTTCAAAATTTATTGCACTCCCCATACTCATAAAGGCATGTGGAGGCATGGAAACCGCAGGAATACCTTCATCAATGAGGGTACTCAGAATTCTGAGATTCAGGTCAATCATATCCCTCTGGATCTTTGCAAAACCCAATCTCTTCCAGTCTTCAAAACCATCAGTTATGCTGTATTTATCCGCAAGTATGTGTCCAAATGAACCCGCACCATGAACAAGGATAACATCATTCTTTGGCAGAACTCTTGCTATCTTCTTCACAGTATCCTCTCGGAATGTGAGATACTCGCTTTTATCTGAGATTACGCTTCCACCCAGCTTTATCAGATACATCGGCAAACAAAAGATGTTTTAATTAAAATAGTTTTCTCACGAAGCCCTGTGTTCTTTATCCTCACCCACAGCAATTTTAACCTCGCTAAACATGGGTATATCCAAGAGTTTACTGACCTGGGCATAATGAATATGCATAACACCCTGTTTACCACTGAGTTCCATCATCCCAATGTCTTCCTCCGATATCCCATACTTACCCGCTTCCTTTATTACTTCCCATTCACCCATCTCATGTAAGAGAGAAAAATTCACCTTGATCATTCCAAATGCATCCGCCGAATCCCTGTAATCTCTCACCTCTTCAAACCTGTTTTCCCGAAAGGTGAGCTTTTTTAATTTCAATCCCATGAATCCTTCAATCCTCTGAAGATAAAGCATCTCATTCCCCTTTGTGAGGGTTACTGCTCTGCCATCGCTATTTAACCTCCCCGTTCTGCCAATCCTGTGCACATAATCCTTGGGAAATCTAGGAACATCGTAATTCACCACATGGGTGATGCCCTTCACATCAATGCCCCTGGATGCCACATCTGTGGCCACAAGGATGTCTATCATTCCTTGCCTGTAAGATTCCATAACTCTGGTTCTTGAACCCTGCGTCATATCCCCATGAAGCTCCTTCGCCCTGTATCCATCTCTCTCCAGTTTGTTAGCCAGCGCCTTTACACCCAATCGTGTATTGCAAAATATAAGATATTTTCCAGGCTCCGAATTAATCAGCATTTTCAGGGTTGAATACTTTGTGCGATCGTTTACCTCAACATAATACTGCTCTATTTTCTCAGGAGATACTGAATCTGAAGAAAGCAGAATTTTCCTGGGGTTTCTCATGTATCTCTTTGCAAGGCGTATTATTTCCTCTGGCATCGTGGCTGAATACATAAGCGTTCTTCTTGCTCTGTTTGTCCTTGAAATTATCCACCGTATATCATCTATGAACCCCATGTCAAGCATCCTGTCCGCCTCGTCAAGAATCAGGAACTTCAGGTTGCTAAGATCAAGATACCCTCGCCTCATCAAATCCATGATTCTCCCGGGCGTGCCAACGATTATGCTCGCAGGAAGCCCCTTTATCTGCGGCTCCATGCTCACACCACCGTATATTGCCACCGTTCTCACCCTGTGCTCCTTAGCAATCTCCCTCGCTTCCCTCTCCACCTGCTGCGCAAGTTCCCTGGTGGGAACGAGGATAAGGGCTTCATTACCCTCGCCGCTGATGCCTTCAAACACAGGTATAAGAAATGATAGGGTTTTTCCAGAGCCTGTTCTGGCCTGGACAATCACATCTCCCTGCATTGCAGGATATATTGCCTTCTCCTGCACATCCGTTGCCAATTCAAAACCCCTTTCCTTAAGGGCTTTCTTTGTTTTCTGGCTTATGTCCATTTCTCCGAAATACATATTTTCACCTTCTCTAAACATATGGACAGGTGAAATTCACTGAAAATCATCTGCCCCTTGGAGCACCTAACCGCCAATAGTATTTAAATATTCGCAAATCCTATGGTCATGCGTGGTGACTTGGGAAAAATAAAGAGATAATGAGCCCGCATAAATTTAGAGGCTACATTTTAGACACCGTATCTTTATGAGGCATGTTAATTATGCGCCTATCCCCATGCCGTCAGGCTCCTCCGAGTCCATGAGGGAGAGAAGAGCCAGTATCATGGCTCTCCTTCTGGGGCCATTTGACTTTTTTATTTCCTCAATTATCTCGTCCATTAGAGGCACGATTATCACCGCCTCTCCATCTTCACTGTTTTTTGATTAACTTTGCTGAGAAGGTTAGAAAATGGGTTTAAATACTCCTGCTACCAAATTTATTTATCAGAAAATCCATCACCACCGCATGAAACTGATAATTGACATGGATGGCGTGATATACCGCGGCTCAAGGCCGCTGCCGCATGCGGCGGAGTTCATAAGATTTCTTCAGGAAAACAATGTGGAGTTTGTGTTTGCAACCAACAACTCCACAAAAACAAGGGAGATGTTCGCCGAGAAACTTGCAGGTATGGGGATACATGTTTCTGAAGATAGAATAATAACCTCATCCTACGCCACTGCAGAATTTCTCAAGGAGAGGTACGAAAGGGGAAGGGCCATAATTATTGGAGAGAGAGGCGTAGAAGAGGAGACAAGGCGTATCGGCTGGAAGATTCTTGATTATGATGAATGGAGAGATGCCACGCATGTTCTCGTGGGCATGGACCGTACCCTAACCTATGAGAAGCTCAAGGCGGGGACTCTGGCCATCAACAACGGTGCCGAGTTCATAGCCACCAACAACGATGTGAATTTTCCATCGGAAGAGGGCCTGATACCGGGAGCGGGAAGCATGGTGGCTGCCCTTGAAGCCGCCACAGGTCAAAAGGCCTTCGTGGTGGGCAAGCCCAATGATCCATACCTTGAAATAATAAGGAGAGTTCTGGGCGAGGGTGAGTACTGGGTAATTGGGGATAGAGTGGATACGGACATGATAATGGCTGAAAAGCTCAATGCCCGCAAGGTTCTTCTCCTTACAGGCGTGGCTAAAGAGCCCATGGGTAATGAGGACCATGTTCTCAGGGATCTTGGACAACTGATAGAATTGCTGAGGGATATGATATGAATCTCGTGGAGAGAATTGAAGATGCCCGTCGCGAGATTGGAACCGTTGTAAATTCACGGCTTGCAGAGTTTGAGAGAATGCGCACCGAGAGCAACGAAAGAATATTTCAGGAACTTGCATTCTGCATTCTCACCGCAAACTCCTCTGCCAGGATGGGTATAAAGGCGCAGGAAATCATAGGGTATGGCTTTGTGACTTACGACGAAGATAAGCTGAGAAATGAGTTAAGAAAGATAGGATACCGCTTCTGGAGAGTTAGAGCGAGGTACATTGTAGAGGCAAGATGGATAATACCCCATATAAAAGAAATTTTCCGTATGGATGAAATTAAAGCCAGAGAATATCTCGTGGAGCATGTTAAAGGTCTTGGTATGAAGGAAGCATCTCATTTTTTGAGAAACACAGGATCAAAGAATCTTGCAATAGTGGATAGGCATATCCTGAGAATTTTGGAGGAGGAGGGTTTAATAACCACCCCAAAAACTCTTACAAGGAAAAGATACCTGGAGATAGAAAAGATAGAGCGTGAACTTGCAGAATCCCTGGGCATGACACTGGCAGAGATGGATCTTTACCTCTGGTATCTCAAAACTGGAGAAGTTCTGAAGTGAAAACCGCATAAATCTGGAAATGTTTAAGTTATGCAAATGGATATGGATTGCAATGAGTTGTATTGAAATTTGCGGCAAATCTGCGGATAAATTGCAATCAAAGGGTTTTGGGGTGAGAAGAGGAAATTGCCTCTGCCTCCACCATGAGGAGGCTCTTTACATAGCTGAAAAGGGCATAGCAGATCTGGATTTTGAGGAAGTATTTCTGAAAGCTTCAAAATCGGGGGATTTTGATGTTAGATTTCTTGTTTATCGTGATCTAAGATCCAGAGGGTATGTGATTAAAGTAAAGAGGGACCATTTCCAGGCCAGAAAGAGCTACTCAATGAAATTTTATCCAATCAATGGATCAAGCAGGATCTCTCATGAAACACTGAGAGCACGTGATCTTCCACACATAATGGCTGTTGTGGATGAAGAGGGAGATATAACATACTATCTTGTGGATAGTGCAGATCCTGCAGGAGAGGTTAGAGAGAGGGTAACTATAGGAGAATACAAGGTTGCAGGATCCCGTGTGTTTCTTCTTAAAAATTTTGAACATCTTGGAACTTTTGGAAAAAACGAGGGTGTGTTCGCACACCTATCAAACAATGAAGCGAGATATATTATTAAAGACATACCCGTGGAGATTGACAGCGATACATACAGAGTATATCAGGATTTGAGAGATAGGGGTTTAATTGTCAAGTCAGGGTTCAAGTATGGAACCCATTTCCGTGTTTATGTTAAATCTCTTGAAGAGCACTCAAAGTATCTTGTGCAGGTGATGAAAAATGCCGTGCATCTTGAGGAACTGAGCAGGGGTGTGAGAGTGGCCCATGGCGTGAGAAAAGAACTTCTTCTTGCAGGATTTGATGGAGATAGGGTTGTTTATCTCTCAGTGTCCTGGATAAGACCCTAGGCACATGTTTTAATATAAATGATGACATGCTCCATCACAATGCTGGATCCAAAACTTAAAGCCATACTACTCGTTAGTGTTTTGGTTGTTGCCATAGGCGTTCCAGTGATAATTTATGCATCCACCGTAAAACCTGTGGAAAACATGATGCCTGTTGCCAAGATAACAGCACCAGCTACTGGTTATGTGAATACACCCCTTCCGTTTTCAGCCGCAAAATCCACGGATTCTGATGGTTATATCTCGCTCTACGTATGGAATTTTGGTGATGGAAGCAGCTCTGCGGGAAAATATGTAAATCACACATATCTCGCTGTTGGCAATTATACTGTAACCTTAACCGTGTACGACAACGCGGGCGGGAGCAGCAGTACTAAGGTAAAGGTGGAGATAAAAAAACAGGAAGAAAAGAGTCCAGTGACTGGTGTGAACGATCTTCTTACAAACACCTCGGCATATATCGGCAGAGAGGTGAAAGTAAGAGGTGTGTTTGCATACGGCTCAAATTACAGTTTTTACATGGTTAATGTATCTGGATACAGAGGGATACGGGTATACGCTGAGCCTGGAGCATCCAGACCCGAGAAAATTGAGTACGGAGACTACCTGGAGGTATTCGGAAGATTCACCGTATATAAAAATGAACTTGAAGTAAAGGTGGAGAACAATTCTAGACATTACATAATCATCCTATCCCATAACACCACAACATCTTATGAGAACATAACCAGCGGGAGTTGGATGAACTACAACAATTCACTGGTTATTTTAAGATCCGAAGTCACTGAAGTGTACGCCCCTTACAAATACAATATTGGAAATCTCACGGTGTATGTATCCTATGGTGCCACACAGTTCGGCTCTCCAGCAATACACGACATATTTGAGGTACGTGGTTTTCTAACATATTACCATTCAACCAAATACGGGTACGGGTATCCAGAGATTTATGTGAGAAACAGCACGGATGACTATTCAAAGTATGTTTCATCCACCTACGCCAATGTTTCCATAGACCATGTGCTTAACAACACACTAAATTACAACAACACAGCGGTTCATATAGAAGAAGCTGTGGTGGTGGACGATTATGCCTCATGGAATTTTGATGTTGGCTACCCAAACAGATCAATACGTGTTTATGTGGAGAAGGGAGGAGTGGTTGATGGAATGGTTTTCAAAGGGGCCAGGGTTGAAATATGGGCTACCGTCGCATATTATCATGGAGTATGGGAACTCAAGGTGAGAAATGCAACCACTGACATGATTGTGGTGAAGAGCAGACCCACCTATCAGGATGTACCTGTAGAAACATTAGTCAAAAATCCAGAAACATACAACGGTAGCAATGTGCATTCATGGGGTGTAATATCGTGGACCTATTCAAACGAATCATCAGGATTGAGACTTTTCGGGCTTTTCCATAACGGATCAGAAATAACTGTTGTTGGGTTCAACGGCTCAAATATGAGTGGGGTTGTCAGTGGCAGATACGCTGATGTGTATGGGGAATTCACAAACTACCATGGAAGCTGGGAGATTAAAATAAGGCCAGAATCATACGATTTTGTGGTAACCAGACCGCAGAATTACACCAATGTAAATATCACACAGGTGCTTAACAACGCATCAAATTACAACAACACATTGCTTCACGTGGAGTATGCGGTGGTCACATCCGTTTACAATGCATCATGGTTATTCTGGGTTAGCAACACATCCAACAACACCCAGGAGATAAGCGTATATGTGGAGAAAGGCGCCTCAATAGATTCTGTTTATGTGGGAGCAAGGGTTGAAATATGGGCGCAGCTAACATGGTATCATGGAGAATGGGAGTTCAAGGTACGTAATGGCACCAACGATACTGTGAAACTTCTCACCCAGACAACATATATGGATGTTAACATCACAGACATCCTCAATAATGCATCTGCCTACAACAATACAAATGTGCATATTCCAAACGCAACTGTTGTGGGGGTTAAATACACATACCTATTCTGGGTTAGTAATAGCACAGATAACACCAAAGATATAGCAGTATTCGCAGGGGGTGTATCTGTACCCACCGTTGGAAAAGGGGATACCGTAGAACTGTATGGAGTGGTTGCATATCACAATGGAAGCTATGAAATAAAAATCCGCCCCAATACCCCTGATCGTGTAATATTGCTTCATTCCACCGCAAGATACGTCAATTTCACATATATTCACGAAGTGGACTCAAACGGAACGCTTGTTCACGAAGGGCAGCAGGTGATAGTTAATGGCACAGTGATTGTTCCTCCGAAGGTTTATTCATACAACACCTCTTCGGGACCAGTTCTGAAATTCTACATTGAAGGGGTTGACGGAGGTGTACAGATATTTGGATTCCTTAATTACTCAAAATTAAATCTTACAGAAGGAGACTATATTTCCGTAAGGGGAACGATAACCCAGTACAACGGTGAGGCTGAGGTTAAGGTGAGCGATCTGAGATACATAAAGTATATAAATCATACAGATCCACTCACCCCTGAAGAAGTGTCCACAGGGATCTTTTCAAACTGGAGCAATGCTGAGCGTATTGAAGGTACACTTGTGAAAATTGAGGGTACAGTTACAGATAAGTACGTGGGTTCAACCTTTGTGAAAATAACTGTTGACGATGGAAGCGGGGGTGTGGTTGTATTCATTCGCAACTCCTGGGGCATAAACACCACAAATATATCAAAGGGAGATAACATAAGCGTCATAGGTATTGTCTCGCAATATGATTCGTCCTCTCCATACACTGAATCCTACGAAATACTGCCAAGGTACCAAAGCGACATCTCCAAAATTAATAAATCTGTGGGTAAATCTGAGACAAGTTCGCCCTCAACCATAATTGAATTAGAGGTGATAGTGTGGAGGAGAAATATTGCCCTAATTGTGGGAGATACGTTGGTTCATTAGAGGTGTGCCCGTACTGTGGGGCCAAAATACCAAAACACACATCCTACTATTACGCCAAGTACGGCTCACTTGCATTTGCAGTTTTAGGTATAGTATTCCTTCTTATATTCGCACAGAGCACTCCCGTGCAGTACGTTCACATAGGAGACATTGGACCAACCTACAATTATGCCCTGGTAAGGATATCTGGCGTTGTTTCCACCTCCCCATCCCTTGTGATCAAGTCCGACGGATCTTCCACGCTATACATCAATGTGGACGATGGCACAGGAGTGATGAGCGTACATGTTTACAATCCAGCCATATTTCGCCTTGCAAAGGAAGGTAAGATACCTGGGTACGGAGATTTCGTGGATATTAAAGGGCAGATATACATAAGGGGATCCAATAGATACATTATTGTTAACGATCCTGCCCAGATATCTATTAAAAGGGCTAATCCTGTGAAGATGAATATTACATCCATAAAGAAAATAGAGTATCCATACGGAAACTATCTTAGGATAGCCATTGATGGTAGAATAGTATCATATAAAACAACCCGATCTGGAGCGTACGTGCTGAACTTCACGGATGCTACGGGGTATATAGATGTGTATGTTCCATCTTATTTTTCAAAACTCTACGGTTTCAATCCTGAAGATTTTGAAGGTAAAAACCTGGAACTTGTGGGCTCTGTCCAGTGGTACGGTAGTGAGATGACCGGCACATGGGAAGTTATTCCCACATCTATGGAAGATTTCAAGGTGATAGGATGAAATGTCCAAGCTGCGGACTTGACATTCCGGACGATTCCGAAATTTGCCCGTACTGTACGGCAAGAATAAAAAAGAGAATCCAGATAAAGACAATATATATCATAGCGATAACACTTGCACTTGTATCCTCTGGGTATCTGGCACTTGCCATGGTTGCCAGTGAGGTTGAAGTGGTAAAGATATCTTCTCTGGGGATTAACGACAACTACAATTTTGTGCATGTCAGAGGGGTAGTGGTGGAT
>JALSPD010000029.1 GCA_026986135.1 DHVE2 group archaeon | reverse complement strand
AGGTACAGGTACGCCGAGTACATCTCCTCATTTATCTGCTTATTTATCGCTTCTTCTATATCCTTATCTATCATCTTTTTCACCTCCTTACCTCAATATCTCGTAAAATTCCTCGTACGGCATCTGCACGAGGTGCGCGGGCATCGTCATGAATGCCCTCTTGAAATCCTCCTCAAGATGGGATTTGTCGTGTATCTCCTTTGATTCCCAGTATGTGAGGATTACGTATTTTTCAGGATTTGTTTCTAAATCTCTCATCTCGCCCGGAAGCCCGGAGCCAATCGCTGATACGCCGCTAATCTTAAGAAGCTGAGAGCCCAGAAATCCCGGATATCTCTCAGTCTTCTTGCATAGTTCTTTTACTCTCTCTTCAAATTCCTTTTCGTGGCCAGGGCGCACCACAACGAAGTTCATTGCGCACACCACATCCTTTCCTTCCCACTGGTATTCCCGCAGTTCATTCTCTGGAATAATCTCTGCTTCTACACCCATCTTCTCAAGTTTTTCCCTTGCAATTTCAGCCCTGAATTCTGTGTTGCAGTAGAGTTTGAGCTTTTTCTCCTTGCATATCTTCTTTAGGAAAGATTCGTACATCTCAAGGTGCATTATTGGAATGTTTATCGCACCCTTGATGTGGTTCTTCACGAACTCGTGCTGGCTCCGAACATCCACTATTATCTCCATACCTTCACCTCAGAACTTCACAAATTTTTCACGGGGCGCGTTGCACACGGGACATTTCTCAGGCGGGTCCTCTCCGACGTATGTGTACCCGCAAACTGGGCAGATGTATATGCTCTTCTCCTCCATATCCTCCTTGTTCTCCGCCCTCTCCTTTGCCTCACCGTATAATTTTGCATGTATCTTCTCCGCTTCAATCGCGTAGTGGAACGACATCTCTGCGCCCTTCTCACCGAAGTACTTGGCGAGCTCCAGATATGCAGGGTACATATCATCCACTTCAAAACTCTCGCCATCAATTGCACTCTGCAAATTCTCAGGCGTGCTCTTTATGTATCCCAGATTCCTCGCATGGTTTTTCGCATGCACGAATTCCGCGTAAGCTATCGCCTTGAATAAACGAGCGATGTTCTTCTTTCCCTCTCGCTCTGCAACTTCCGCGAAGATTGAGTATTTCATGTGTGCCATGCTCTCTCCCGCGAAAGCCTCTTCCAAACTCTTCTTAACCATTTTTCTCATAATTTTCACCTCCTCACGGACCAGCATGCATCATTGGCCAGTACTGGTCATAATCTTCAAAATTTTTCAAATTATCCAGTTCTTTGGCAAGGATATCGTAATGACCCTGCTCCATGTTCGCAAGAATATGCAGCATTCTCCTGCTCTCATCATCTTCAACTTTGTTTTTAAGACTCTCGTAGAAATCCTTCGCTGCAAGCTCCGCATTCATCGCATCTTCAATTATCTCGCTGAGCAATCTTTCCTCCGAGGGATCCACCTCTGGTAGAGGCACTGGAGTCTTATCGGGCACTTCTATTTCCTCATCGGGAAACTTCTGCCTGTAAAAAGCTTCCAGATAAGCACGATGCTTGTCCTCCTCTCCCGCCAGAAAGTTCAGGCGGTCTTTCAAAAGTGCGTTCTTGACCCTACTCGCAAGGGTGCGATAAAGCTCCCCACTGTCAATCTCGCTCTTTATTGCAGCGAGCAGCAGGGTTTTCAAATTATACTCTTCTAAATTCATTTTGCCACCTCCTTTAATGTTTTCAATACATCTTCAACATGCCCGGCAACGCGCACCTTCTTCCACTCCTTCACGATATTGCCCTCGGGGTCTATCAGGAAGGTGCTTCTAATCGTGCCGTAATATTCTCTTCCGTAATTTTTCTTCTTCCCCCACGCGCCGTATTTCTCTATGACTTCGTGGCTCTCATCGCTGAGCAGCAGGATATTTAGCTCGTGCTTGTTTATAAATTTTTCGTGGGATTTGGGTGAGTCCTTGCTTATGCCGATTATCACCGCGTTCAACTTTTCAAATTCATTGCGCATCTCTGTGAATTCCTTCGCCTCTCTGGTGCATCCGGACGTGTTGTCCTTGGGATAAAAATAAAGAACCACCCACTTTCCTCGGAAATCACGGAGGCAATGCTCCTCTCCCAGATAATCAGGAAGGCAGAAGTCCGGTGCCTTCATTTCATCACCCCCAGTTCCTTGTGCTTCTCTGCAATCTTCTTTGCCAATTCACCTATCTTCTCATAATCCTCTTCCTTTGGCAAACCTTTGATTAAGAGAGGATCTAACAGTTCAACCTTCAACGCGCCAAGATTAGCCTTGAGTATGTCCACCGTTCTGCCGCCCCAGCCATAGGACCCAATTATGCCAACAAGCTTCACCTTCGGTTTGAGAGCATTCGCCAGATATGCCGCATAAACCGCTTGAGGATGAGGACCTGCGAGCATCGTCGGCGTGGCGATTATTAGCGTGGTTATATCAACTAAATCAATGGCCACCTCGCCCATGTCCGATGAGATGAGGTTGCGCACCTTCACCTCCACACCATGCTCACCGAGAGAATCCACAAGGGCATCAACTATCCTCTTGGTTGAACCATGCATGGACACGTAGAGAATCAGGACCTCGTTCTTAGTACTTGGCGATATCCACTCCTTGTATGCGTCAATTATGAACTTCGGGTCGCTGTACGCGGGCCCGTGGCTCGGCGCGATGATTTTCGGACTGAATTCTTCAATCTTCTTTATGTTCCTCGCAATTATCTGGCGGAATGGCATCATTATCTCCGCGTAGTATCTCTTCGCCTCATGATATATGCGGTCGTACTGCTCCGCAAAGCTGTGTGTCGTCGCCGCATGAGAGCCGAAGAAATCGCAGGTGAATGCGATTTTATCCTCAAGTAGAAATGTGCTCATGGTTTCAGGCCAGTGAACCCACGGAGTCATCACGAATTTGAGCGTTTTGCCCCCGAGGTCAAGGGTGTCTCCTTCCTTTATCACCATGAATTTCTCGTCATCAATATGCAAAAGGTCCTTCTCAAAGCCCTTGCACTTTGCGTTCGTCACTATTTTTGCCTCAGGATACTTTTCCAGAAGCAACGGAATTGCGCCGGAATGGTCCTGCTCTGCGTGGTTGGACACGATGTAGTCTATTTTCTCCACGCCCAGCTCTTCAAGATTCGCAAAGAGTTGCTCTGCCTTCTCTGGCTCTACAGTGTCAACTATCGCCGTTTTTTTCTCTCCAAAAATGAGATAAGAGTTGTAACTAGTTCCCTGTGGAGTGGATACTATCTCGTCAAATATAACCCGCTCCCAGTCAATCGCACCTACATTGTACACCCCTTCGCTTATTTTTCTTATCATTTTCACTCCTCCACCGGCTCAAAGAGATCCTTGGTGGCTCCGCAGATAGGGCAGACCCACTCCTCAGGAAGGTCCTCAAACGGAGTTCCCGCAGGAACCTCGTTGTCAGGATCTCCCACTGCCGGGTCGTAGATATATCCACATATTGTGCACCTATACTTCATTCTTTCACCTCCTTTTCCATAATTTCTGACCAGTATTTTCCTTCTTCAAACATCTCCATCACCTCAAGCTCCGCCTCCAGAATTTGATAGTGCGTGAGTTCCATGCGCACAAAATAATAAAATAACTTTCTGAGCTCGGTGTCCTTCTCGTCCGTGGCATCGTACAACGCGATGTACATCTCCCTTGAGCTCAGTTCTTCGTCCAGAGCCTTCTGAATCATTTCATCAAGAGTGCCTTCAAACGCAGGAACTTCAACTTCCACCTTGCATTCCTCTCCAAATCTGGATTTACAGAGGTGCTGAAGCATCTCCTCCTGCCACTCCTCCTCCGCCATTATGAATCCGAGACGCTCCATGAACACCGGATTATCTGCGAGGGACATTAAAGCCTCGTAAATCTTCTGATTTTTTCGCTCGTTTTTTATTGCCCCCTCAATCAGCTCTTTCATTTCCATACTCTCACCCCTGATAAGTGGCGGCGTTCTTTGGAGTTTTACCCTTAACAACGTTGTGATAGTAATCGTAGGTCATCGGTTTTCCATCGGAAAGAGAGTCTCCATCAACAACCTCTCCTATGAAAAGAGTGTGCGAGCCAGTATCAACGCTCTTCACAACCTTTGCCTCAAGATAGGCTATTGAGTAATCCTTCACCACAGGAGCTCCCGTGCTTCCAACGAAGTAATTCACCTGCTCAAATTTGTTCACATCCCTCCCGCTCCTGAATCCAAATAGCCCGATGAATTTGAAAGGCGCTTCGGTGGAGAGAATGGAGACAGAAAAGACATTGCTACTCTCTATGTATTCATGTGTGAGATTGCTCTTGTTAATACTCGTCGCAATCTGAATCGGCTTAGGAGTCAATTGAAAAACGGTATTTGCAATCTGACCGTTGAATTTCCCGTCCTTCACACTGGAAACAACGTACATTCCATAGTTTATTTTGTGCAGTCCAACCTTTATATTTGCCATCAGCCATGGTAATTCTAACGAAGTATATAAATTTTTGGTGCGAATAACGAAATAAAACATGACGAAAAACTTTATTAACTATATCGCAATTACTGATTATAATGGACGATAAAGATTTCAAAATTATAAAAATACTTCAGGAAAACTCAAGAACTCCGTACACCGAGATAGGGAAGAAGCTGGGTTTAACTGAAGCTACAATCAGGAAGAGAGTATCGGAGCTTGAAAGGAAGGGTGTGATAAAAAGATATACTATTGATGTTGATCCTG
>JALSPD010000028.1 GCA_026986135.1 DHVE2 group archaeon | reverse complement strand
CTTTCGCATAAATTCTTACTATCTCTCTGGCTCTGGCACCTCCCCGATGGATGAATCTTTCTTCTGTTTTTATGCGATGTATTACAGCATGAGTGTGGTTAACCTCAATTATGTCCCCGATGTAAAATTCCTCGTCAGGATGAGCCACTATTTCATAGGGTATCGTTCTTTCACCACGGTTAACTGATATTTTTACTATGACCCTATCAAATCTTTTTGCCCAGAGTGTATCTATATCCTTTGCAATGGCTTTTTTAACCCTTTTTCCTCCAGCATCAATTGCTGTTATAAGTGAATTTACGCCGTTTACTTTGATTTCTTCTCCAACAGACAGAATTGCATCTTCAAGTGTACTGTATTTTTTAACCTGTGATTTGTCTCTCCAGCTCCATATTACCTTTAGATCAACAAATCTGCTCTCTTTTATTATTTTCTTGTAGGTGTAACCACAGTTTTTGCATCTAACCACATATTCTGTAGCGTCTTTCAGGGTCTTGTAAGAGACTATTTCATGATTAGTTTCTTTTCCACAGTTTGGGCACGTTAATTTCATGGGGGGTTGATTGTGATACCTTTTTAAATGTTTTCCTCGCGTACGTTTTCATGTTTGAAGCAGAAAATTTAATGTGTGTTTTTAAGATTTTGAAGTAAAGTTACAAAATGATTATATATGATAAATCCTAAACATTATTATGGCAGAGAAAAAGGAAAAAAAGGATTATAGTCTATGGGAAGTGGTAAAGGTCTCCGAAACAAAGAACGGTCAGTACAGAATAACATTGAAGAAAAAGATAGCGCAGGCCCTTGATATTAAGGGCGGAGATTATCTGGTGTTTCTGAAGGACAAGGATGGGGAAATGGTTGTAAAAAAGCTTGTTCTCAAGGATGTAGAGTTGTAATTTGTTCTCTTATTTCTGTACATATTTCCCAATTTTTTGTAGAAAGCTTATATAGTGGTGCGTTAGTGGGGTTCATGTGCTCAGAGATTATCTAAAGGACTACGGGTTATCATCGGATCAAATAAATTATATCTGCAAATATTACGGTAGTGAAGATTCTCTTCTTGATTCCGAAGATTTTGAGATTGCAGCTATATCTGGACTCTCTATAGAGGAAGCCAGGAGATTAAAAGAATTTATAGCAACAAAAAGGCACGGAGGAGTTGCCCGAGATTTCTTGAGGAGATGGAGCAGGATTTTATCCGACGAAGATTTGGAAAGTGCATACAGGGAATATGAGAAACTAGCCAAGCTCCATCCTGAATCACCTGTGATATGGCAGATCAAAGGTGAACTTCTTGAGAAAATGGGGCGTCATGCGGAGGCAATGGAGGCGTACCGCCGAGCGAAAGAGCTTTATGAAAAAAGAAATGAGATTCCTCCTTCAGTGCTTGAAGAGAAGTTGCATGGGGCTACATATCATCATAGAACTCAGACCAATGGTATTGGCCTTATAAATGGTCTTGGATTCTCTAATGGGAAAAGCAGATCGCATGTTAATGGTTTCAGTAATGGTTTTAAAAATGGAATAATCAATGGTAGCGGGCTTGTTAACGGCACTGGTCGTATAGGTGGTGAAAGACGCGGTCAGACACCGCCCATAATCCGATTTTTAATCGCCATGGTTATAATTTTTGTAGTTGTTTATTCACCACTAATATCCCTATTTTTCTTTCAGGGTGCACCTGCGTATTCTATTGACGGTAATTTTGATGAGTGGCGAAGTGCAGTTCCCTATTACAGTTTAAAGTCTGCACCTGGGGATATAGACATAACTGTTGTAAAATTTCACCCAACTGAAAGGGGATTGTATTTTTTCATTCAGTCCAGATCAAGGATTTTTCAGAATGCCTCGGGGTACTACATCTTCATTGATGGGGATATGGATTCTAATACAGGGTATCTCGTGGATAATATTGGTGCAGAGTATATGGTTGAGATCTATGGATGGAATGGTAGCATAGTAGGCAGATCTCTCTATCTTTTTAATTCAACTGATAATTATGATTTTTCTGGTTTTACTAATATTGGAGATGTGGCAGCAGCTTCCAGAGGTAATATGCTTGAGGGATTTATACCCCACAGGTTTTACAATTTCAGGAGTGTAGTAGTATCCTCAGATTATGCGGGTGGATCTGATGTTGTTGATGTTCCAAAATATGGTAGTACTCCAATCTATATTCGCGAGAAGAGCTATAGCACCATTGTGCATTTCAATGAAACAGAACCCGTTCTGAAACTTGAATTCTTTTCACAAACAAATTTTACTTTGGATAACATAACATTTAAGTTCAATGGTACGGCAACTCCTGTTGATATGAACAGGATTGCCCTTTACCTTGACGATGGAGATAATGTTTTTGATTCCCATGACACAATGATTTCCGATTCATGGGGTCTTAAAGATGGATGGAAGATAATCTTTCCAAAGCTGGATTTAAATCTGAAAAATAAATCAACAATATTTTTAACTGTCAGGTGCCAGTGGAATTATCTTATGGAAAGAAGTATATTTGTAAGTGTTGTGAATTTGGGTGTTAATTTAGATTATGTGATTGTGGATCTCAGTGATGGAGGCTCATATATTGGCAGAATTCCTGATGAGGTTCATGTGGATGGCTCATTTATGGACTGGCAGCATACGAAATCAGATCCTGTTATGGATGTACGTGATCCTGCTGGCCATTACACGATGGGTGATTATAATATTGATATAACCAACTATTCATCTTACAATGGTGATCATCTTTACTTTTACCTTGCTGTAAATGGAGAACTTTTTGGTGGATCAGCCTGTCCGGTGGAGAGATCCTACAGATTGCCTGATTCGGATGGAGACTCTGTACCGGATAGGTTTGATATATATCCATATGATTTCAATAACGATGGTGTGCCAGATGATGAAAGTGTGATTATTATCAATGGCACAAGATATCCGGATGTGGATGGAGATGGAATTCCCGATTACCCCTACGGAGAGGATATGTGGCTTAACACCACAATACCCTCAAATTTCCCTGCGCCATATGGGGGAAAAGAGGTGCACAAGTATATTGGTCCCGTGCCCACTACACATATTTATGGGTATGATACATTGAGGATTTACATAAATTCTGATAACAATGTATCAACTGGCTTTTCGCTTCCACATTTTCCCATAGGCGCCGATTATATGGTGGAGATGTATGGCACAGGCGGATCCATTATAAATGCGAGCCTTTATACGTATTCCGCTGGAAACTGGACATATCTAAGAAATATATCCTTCTTCAAGGGATATCATAGCATAGAGCTTGATTCGGGTATCTCCACGTTGCATGCCTCTTCCGTAATGATTCTTTCTGACTGGGATTCAGATAGGGATTTAACGGACAGTCCCCTTGTCTCTCCTGATACACGAGGAGTGAATGTGCATAAGCAGCTTCATCTTCATTATAACGCCACATCTCAGAATTTGGAGATGGATACCTTTAAAGGCAATACAGGATACTATGTTAATATAAAAGCTAATAATTATGCACTCTGGGTAATGACCCCCTCATTTGCAAAGGATTTTGAGATTTCTTCGTATCCTGTTGTTTCCCTGTATCTGGTGCCTCATCCAGTGAGATTTGGCATATTTGTTATAATCCCCGGATTGAATGTATCTCTTTACGTGTATAATTTTACCACAGAAGAGGCAACCCTTATTGGGTATGATTACAATCCCGACATTAGCGACTCTGGATGGTATAATTTCACAGTTAAAAACACAACATCCATAGCAAAAGGTGAGACTCTTGTTCTCCGGGTGCTTTCCACCGGGTACTCTGGAGTACTTGGAACAACATCAGTTGATGTTTATTTTAATTCAACCGATTACGATTCTAAAATTGATATACCCACCTCAACTTACATATCTGTTGATTATCTCAGAACATACAATTCCTCTGAGGAAACCGATGTGTTTGATGGGGGCGAGTATCTGATTGTAAGGGCTAAGATTTCTGATCCATTTGGATACCGTGATGTATCTGCTGCAAATATATTTATAAATGGCCCTGATGGACTGATTCTTGCCACAAACAATAGTATGGATTATGAATCTCACACAACATCTGCAAAGATTTTCTATTACAGTTTAACCGTGCCGGATGTTCCGGGAGAGTATAATATCACCGTGGTAGGTTATGAATCAAATGGGGTAACCTCCTCAGGTGTCGGAATATTTTTTGTAAGGGCACGGATGGCGGTGGCCATATATCCAGACACCACACTAACATCTTCTCCTGGAAAGGAGGCGTGGTTCAACATCTCTCTCCTGAATCTTGGGAACATGATTGATACCTATGTCATTACAGCGGACGAATCAACAGAGCATTTCCCCTTTGATATATATATGGGATCAATCCACCTTGCAACTGATAGCGATGGCGATGGGGAGTGGAACTGGGTGAATTCATCCTATGATGTTAACGGATCTCTAGCTATAACTGTACAGCCATTGGAGAGGATTAACCTTACGATAATTAAACATGTACCCTACGGTACCTGGGGCAAAAGCGATCTGCTAATCCTCAATGCGAGTAGTATTTCAAATTCAACAGTATACGATGATGTCAGGCTAAGGACAAATGTAGAGGTGCTATCCCTTAAAAAGGCACTTTATCTGAATGGATCTTCTTCCCTATCCCTCAAACACGGAAATTCTGAGAGGTCTGTAACTATAAACTATGGGCAATCACACTCTTGGAGTTTTAGTAGAATCTACTACGATATTAATCTTACAGGATACATTGTTGCTAATTTATATGTGGATGCAAAGCCATCCTCTTACAGTGGTGTGGCTATGACTGTATCCATATATGCAGATTCTACATTGATAGGCAAGGATGAGATCATAGGTGAGCGTGGTGCAAGGTGGTATCAATTTACCATTGTACCCAGAATAGATACCATCCCTAAAAATTCAGAAATAACGGTAAAAATGGAGGTGAAAGGGTATCTTACCTCGGCAGTGGTTTATTACGATTCTGATGCGCACCCTTCCAATATTACTATTCCCACATCAGATCATATAGAAATACGCTCTTTATACCTTTACAACGCTTCCGGGAAATCGCAAACATTCCATGCTGGAGAGAGGGTTAGGGTTGTTGCCAGTATCACATCTCCTTTCGGTAGTGAGGACATATCTACGGCGTATCTTAATATAACAGATCCAATGGACTCTAAGGTGCTCAGTTCTACGCCGATGACTCTTGAAACCTCATCCAATGGAATGAAGGTTTATATTTACAACTATGACATACCTGAAGATGGGCTCTCTGGATACTGGCATGTTCGCGTTGATGTACATGATGATCCGATTTTGAGGATTAATGCTACAACGTTCTTTTTCATCCCGTGGAATGTGTCTGTTGACCCAGATCACAACATCACAACAAATAGAAGTTCAATGGATAGATACTTCCTTTTCAATCACACTATAACTAACACCGGATGGGGTGCTAATATATTTGAAATCAGCTCCATCTCCAGTGATGGTTTTGATATACAGTTGATTATAGATGGTAATTTGGCTGCTGAGGATTATGATGGCGATGGGACTTGGGATTTTGTAAACTCCTCATATGACATTGACGGTGATGGTAATCCTGATACCGGCATTCTTTTGCCGGGCCATTCAATGAATGTAACATTGGCTATTAGAATTCCTGGAGGTTTCAAAGGAAATGAAACTGCGGAAGTGATCGTCTATTCCTTCCTATCTCAATCAATAAGGGACGATGCCAGAGATGACATACATGTGGTACCAGAACTTCAGAATCTGATGGTACCTCTCCTAGCTGTACTGGGATTAATTCTAATAAAAAGAAAGGGGAAATTCACTCCTTGCGGAGTTCAATCTCAATAGAGGAGACATTTGTTTCTCCTTTATCACTCTGCAGGCTCTCGGTACCTATCTTCACATCTCCGTACTTCAGTGTGGGCACGAAGCGGTTGCGCACAATCTCAGCTACATCCACGGCTTTGCTTATGGCCCTTCCCCTCGCCTTAAGAATGACGAGGTCGGCACCGCTGTTAAACTGGGTCACCACTGCCAGCACATAGTTCATAGTTGGCTTTTTTCCTACGAACACCACGTTTTCCTCTGCCATTTTTCATCGCCTCCTTTGTTTTTGGGTATTGTGGTATATGATTTGCGTATTTATATCTTACCATCTGCTCTTAAATAGATCTCCATGCCTATGATTAAAGCAATAATCCCAATTAGTGCAGGGGCTATGGCGGGGGGATATCTTACCACTTTCCATCCCTGCCATCTGAGATAGTAGGCAAGGAGGTATATTGCTATTCCTGTGATGGCTGTGGATGCACCTATGCGCTGGAATTTCAAACTATTTTCTTTGGTTATTATTCGCCTCTCTCTCATCTCCGCCCATATGTAGAGGAAACTTGGGAGTATGAATACCGAAAGTATAAAGCTGTATAGTATTGAGAGTGCGGCGATTTCTCCAAACTGTGAGATTGGTGGCATTGAGGAGAGCATAAGAGTGCCAAATCCCGCCATTGTGGTGGTTGCTGCGCCAAATATTGAGGTTCCTGTATGAATTACCGTTTTTCTCACAGCGTTTTCTATTCCATTCTCCTTATTAAGATCTTCAAGGAATCTGTGGGTTATGTGGATTGCGTAGGTTATGCCAAGGCCAATTGTAAGTGAGGTGATGGTCACGGTAACCACATTGAATCCTATTCCAAGTGCATACATGCTTCCCATAAGCCAGAGAAGGGCTATTACCACAGGCAGTGAGGTTATTATACCCAGTATGTAGCTTCTTGCCTCGTAATAGAACACTATGGTTAGCACCAGGAATGAGACTATTATTGTGATAATTAGCGAATTCCACTGGCTGTTACCTAGCAGATCCAGAATGTGAAATGTGAGTATGTTTGTACCTGTAAGGGTTGCTTTCAATCCAGCCTCCTTTAATGGCTGTATATCTTTATTTATCTCGTTTGCAAGCTTTTTATTTTCAACATCAGTACTAGCCGAGCTTCTTATTACTATAAGCATTGAATCATATGTCCCATTGTCTTTGTGGAGTATATTTTTACCGTCGGCATTTTCGTATAGCCAGTCATATATTGAGGTTATGTTTCTATCGGGCAAACCATCTCCGTCCGTGTCATTTTCTTCTACCATCTTTGCAAAGGACGCATTTTTTTCTTTCCATTCTGTTATCATTGTTGTTATGCTTTTTGACTGGGCATAATTAACATAGTCATCGTTTTCTATATTACGCATGGTATCATCTACTGCTCTAAGAGTGGATGGTGCGGTTATATTTCCTTCAATGAGTATGTAATTATCGTTCATCTCGGACCCGTTGAAATTTTCCATAAGGTAGTTGATGGTATCGGATACCTCAAGATTGCTGGGTAAAAAGTCTTTTAAGTCAAAGGATGTGTTTACGTTCATTCCTGCGTAGGCGGCCATTCCCGTGATTACAATGACAATTAACAGCACCACATATCTGTGCTTTTCAGCGCCCACCGCACCTATGGCAAGGAAGTTGTTTAATGCGGTAAGGCCGGAACCTTCCTTCTTTTTATCCCTTCTTATTTTCAATTTTCCTTTTTTATCAAGATGCTCGTCAATTATAATCTTCACGCCCGGAACGAAGGTGGTGAATATTATGAAAGCTCCAAATATTCCTATGGCATTCATCACTCCGAAGCTCTGTATGGGTGGTATAGGTGAGGAAAGGTTGGAAAGAAAGGCTACAATGGTTGTTATTGTGGCCAGCACAAGCCCCATTCCAAGATTGGTTATCATCTCGTTCATAGCACCTCTCACGCTATTTCCTTTCCTTATCTCTTCGCGATATCTTAGTATTGTATGGATTGCGTAGTCAATGCCCAGGCCAACAAGTAGAACCGCAACCATGGTACTTATCTGATTAAATGAATATCCTGCCATAACTCCAAACCCGTACGCCCAAACTATTGCCATTCCCAGTCCCAGGAGCCCAAGGATGGTATCAATGGCACTTCTAAATGTAATCAGGAGAATGATCACAATGAGCAGCATAGATACTGGTAGGAGGACGTTCATGGTTTCATTTGCTGTTTTTTCAGTGGCCCTTGATATTATGTATGTACCCATGGCCTTTATCTCCACCTCTGAAGTTGCGGATTTTGCCACTTTTTCCACCGTATATTCCGCCTTCTCCATTCTGGAGGAATGCTGGTCTCTGGTCTCTCCTGGGAGATAGGTGTTATTAAGCATAACTATCATCAAAGCGGCCTTTGCATGATGGCCGTCGTAATCCTTGGAGAAGAGATTTTTAAACTCCTCTGAAAATTGAGACATCATGTATGAGAACCCAGACATATATGCAAGATTATTCTTTAAATAATTCATACCTTTCGTTGCATTTGTTAGTATGCTACTTATGTTTTTGTATGTTTCCATGCTTGCGCTTACGTTGTGTTCTCCGGTAGTATTATAAACGAATTCAAGGTCCTGGAGATATTTTTTAAGTAGCACGGTTATATTTTCCATCTCTCCACTGGTATTCTCTACCACCGGCAGGGTGAGGTTAATCTCGTTATTGAGTGGTGTTGAGTTGTAGTTTTCAATTTTTTCTATTGTGCGGTATATGTCTTCATTGCTCATGTTTGAAAGTACGTGCATCTTATCTCTGGCACTCATATTGAAATTTGGCATTTTTATTTCTGGGCCACTCTGATTTATATTGAGGGTAAAATTCGTATTGTGTCCCATCATGCTGGTAGCCATAGCCATCTCTTGGAGATACATTCTCTCAATTTTTGCCTTGTAAATATCTGAAACACCACTCTCAAAAGCGTGCTTCAGGGAGTAAAAAACATCAAAATCCATATGAACTTCTGGGGTTCCAGAGGACACCATCATTTTCATTTCCAGATTGAAAACATTGATGGCGTACTCTGCGATTTTTGAATTCTGAAGGATGTAATCCATGTCATCAAGCATCCTGCTAAACCATCTGAAATATGAAGAGTCCATAGCATTCCTTACATCTTCAATATACTCAATTTGTTGCATTAGCTTGGCGTTTGTCTGATTTAATGTGTTTATAACATTATCTATGAACCTTGTGGTGTTGCTCACACTGTCGTGATTTATCATACCCTTTATTGAGTTGAAGGTATAATTCATTTTAACAACTGTATCGTATCCCTCAATGAACTGCTGGGCAATGATATGGGTGTTATTTGCCTGATATATCATGTCGTAATATATGTGTGGCTTTATCAGCCACTCGTGAAAAGTATCATTAAATATCAGAAGCAATTCTCTAATATCACCACTTGAAACAGATATCATCTTTGTAGTATTTTCTTCAACGCTTCTTATGTCCTCTTGAGTCACGTTTCCATTTTTGAAGTGATACAGGAATTTAGAAAGTGAGTAATTGAAATTCTGATAGTACGGAAGCACTTTCTTCATCTCATTCTCCTGTTTGCTCACATTATCAATCATCATATTAATTATTGACGTGGCGGTGGCGTTGTTACCTGCTACAATAGAATTCTTTACATAATTTAGCCCCATAACGGTCTGGTTGTTTCCATCAATAGCATTTTTAAGTGAAGTGTAGGAATAATTGATACTCCAGTAGTTGTAATCGTTGGTCTTTCTTAGGTATCTAACGCTTATTTCTTTATCCCCGATGCCCATCGTGGAATTCATATCCTCTTTAAAATAATTGAAAATTGGATCTTTGTTTAGATCAATGCTGGAATCTCCTGCATTCTTTGGAGGGGTCAAAAGAGTTAAAAACATTGCTTTCACATGATAATTTTCTCCGTATGTTAAGGCGTAGGTTATATTGGTCAGCAGTGGCATTATACTGGCCATGCTTTCACTTTCATTTGCTTCTGTGGGGATGTTAAATAGAAGAAGTACCACAACCGCTGCGTCGTCTCTTATTATTGTGGCATTGTTATAAATATCTCTGTAATTCCTCACTATTCCATCCATAGTGGATAAGGTGATTTTCATCATACTGAAATTCATCTGTGAGAGATTCCCCCTCATTTCTCTTAGCCCTGAAATAAGGGTTCTTTCAAAATCTAATGTAATATTTCCCATGACTACTATGTCGGCAGGGGATACTATGGAATTTTCAGGGTGATCAGGATCTTTCAGGTATTTTCTCACAGTTTCGTTGTTTTCAAGTTTCTCCTCTATTTTGAGCATATTTTCAAGGTTGCCTTTTGTGACCGTATTATTAGCAATTATCAGAATTTGCACGATGTCCGTATCTCCAAACTCGTCACTTATTTTTTCCTGAGCACGAACAATATCGTCCTCCGGAAGAAAGGTTTTCAGATCAGCACTCATTTCCATATGGGATGCGTAATATCCAAATATAGAGGTTATGAGGAGTATCGCAATTATTGTTGTGACAGGTCTTCCGGTTACCAGATTACCCAAGTGTCTCATGTTCATGGCACTCACCGTCCGGTAAATCGGATGCTTTTATTTAACTATTTGCCAACATGGTCATTTATGATTCAATTTTTTAAAATTAATTGACAAATTTGATTACTTTTTGGAAAAAGGTTAAATATCATTACCCATCTTCAAAGGTCGGTGATGTCCTTTGCTCAAAGAGATGGAACTCAGAGCGTTATGCGGGATGGCATGTAACCCGAATAAGTCTCTAAAGGATCTATCAGAGGATCTTGGAATTAATTACTGGACGCTCTACAAAACAGTTGAACGTATGAGGAGAGTTGGGATTTTTAGGGAGATAACGATACCTAATTTCAGAATGCTTGGTTATGAACTTTTTGTGGTGGGGTATGGAAATCTCACAAAAAAGAAGGTTACGGAGATTCAAAAAGTAAGAGATAGTGGGTCCCTGAAGGGATTTTCTGCTAACATTTTCTACGGGCTAGCCGAGTCATATCGGGGGTTTGTTATGGGCACTGCTAAAAATTATACCGATGTGAAAAGGACCTTGGTGGCAGCGGAACGTGTAATTCGTCTGAGGGAGGTTATGGGCAGTGATGTTAAAATTGTGTTGCTCCCATTTGAACTTACAAAAATTCCATTACTATTTGATTTCTCCAGGTTGCTTTGCAGAGAAATCCATGTTAACTGTAATTGTACTCATGGTATGAGTGACCCACGCATAAATAGACGACTTTCATCAAGGGAGAGGCAGATTCTTTATGAGCTTACAAAAAATCCAAACATTTCTTTATCTGAGCTTTCAGAGCGGGTTGGGGTGACCATTCAGACTGCCTCTAAAATTAAGAACAGACTTTATGATGAAGGATGGTTACTCAGACGGATAATACCAGATCTATCATTGCTTGATTATGAAGTCCTGGTTTTTGCCCATTGGAATATGAATCCAGATGCGGTATCTCTTGTGGAGGATATGAATCCTGAGGGGATTGATATTTCAAATATTATCTTTCTTGCGTATGATATCCTTGAAGGCATTGCTGTTGCACCTTTCAAAAATCTAAAAGAAAGCAGGGAGATAATATCTTTCTTTGAGCAGTTTGGAGCTGCATCCAGTGTTCTTGTTGGCGAGCCAAGGATTCTGTTTCTATCGCTCCAGGAGAGCATAAAGATACGTGACCATGACTATGCTCCCCTTCTAACCGATTTCATTTCAAACTGAATAAATGATTTATGGACTATCAGTTTCTCTTTTCTTTTTCTCTACTACGCCCCAGATATTCCAGCATCTTTTCAACCTCGTTGGTAATCACACCATGCGTTAACTTAACATATGGCTTGAAATCCTCGGTATTGTCAACTGTCCACATTATTATCTTCACACCCATCCAGTTAAGTATTCTAAGGTACATCCTGTAACTTCTCCTGCCCACTATTTTTTCACCCATTATCGGGGGATTAACGTAGTTAAGTTTCAATTTCCTTATTAGTTTAATGAATTCATACATCTTGTATGTTTTTCCTATCAGAAGGGCGATTTTTATCTCATCACCTTCCTCTCTTAGAAGTTCCAGAGCCTTCTCATGAAATGATGAGAACAGAGTGCGTTTAAGAGCATTGTATTTTTTGGCAATGTTTAAAGCAGGAATTGTTGCATCCACATCTTTTATCTCTACATTGATTATGGCGCTCTCAGGCAAAGCCTCGTACACCTCCTCCAGTGTTGGGATGGTCTGGTCTTCATATTTGTAGAATCTCAGTTCTTCAAGTGTGCTTTCCTTGATCTTTATATTTGCGTTGTAATGTTCCTTCAGTGTGGGATCATGATTCACAACAACTCTACCGTCTTTTGATAGCCAGACATCAAGTTCAACACCATCCGCACCGTATTCAATAGCCTTCTGAAACGCAATTATCGTATTTTCAGGATATTTTGCACTATATCCTTTATGACCCAGGACAAGCATGTATGTGTATTGGGAAGGTTTATAAAATATGTTGCCTTCTACCATTCATGACAGATAGAGAAGAAGTTTTGAGAAAGGCCAGGGAGCTTGGAGAATCCCTGAAGAATAGCGATGAGTACAGAGAACTTGTTGAGGCCCAGAAGCAGCTGGATGAGGATGAAGCCACACAGAAGATGCTTCAGGAATACGATGCCAAGAGGAATGAACTTCAGGTAAAGCAGATGACAGGGCAGAGCATTGACGAGGATCTGAAGGACCTTACGGATCTTGAAGGACGTATTATGAATAGCGAGAGTATGCAGAGATATACGAAGGCCGAGGAGAAGTTCAGGAATCTTGTTGATGAGGCAAATCAGGAGATAGTAAAGGCAATGGAGGATGAGACAGAAGAGTAATTCCTTAGTATGTGGATATTGCGGGTGATTTTAATGGAATACAAATATGTCCTGAAGAAAAACCTTGATTTTGAGGAAGCCGAAAAGAGATTCAGAGATGCCATTGAAGCAGTTGGTCTGAAGGTTGTGGGGGAAGTGATGCCAAGCATGAAGATCAAGAAAATGCTGGGTATAGAAATTCCTCCCTACAAGGTGCTATTTATCTGCCATCCCAAATATATCTATGAGATGATGCAGATGGATTATGATATAGGTACTCTGGTACCATGTCACGGGGTTATCTACGAGAGAAACGGTGAGATTTTCGTAGGTGTTGATATAGCTACCACAAAACTCAAACTCTCGGACGAAAGGATAGCCGAGTACATAAGTGAGGTTGAAGAGAGAATGAAAAAGGCTGTGGACATGGTTTGATTGCCAAAATTTTTATACCCTTTTCCTATTCCCGAATCAAGGGCCGGTAGATCAGCTCGGAAGATCGCCACGCTTGCAACGTGGAGGTCGCGGGTTCAAATCCCGCCCGGTCCATTCCGCTACGCTCCATGGACCAGGCTTATGTTCGGCTATCGCTTCACATCCCGCCCGGGCCACTCACTTAGTTCGTGAACACGGGCCAAGTCGAAAATTGTAAATTTTCTCCTCCTGCCAGGTCCATCTTCAGTTTTGGCCAGTTTCATCTCTCACATCATCTCCTATTTCCAGACTTACTTTCTTGGAGGAGTCATTTTTAAACTGGACCTCTTCATGAGAGTCAATTCTACGCATCTCAAGAACATAGATTATACCCATTGAGAATATCAGTGCTGCAATGGCAATTAACATCTCCCATCCAAATGTTGTGAGATCAAGGGTTATCAGCAGTTCCTTTACTAGTGCAAGTACCCCAAGTTCCACAACGTTCTTCATACTCACGTGATGATATAGGAAATACAGGGTGACAATTTCAAATATTTCAAGAAGAATGAGGATAAGTACGATTCCCTGTAGTACCGTGTCTACCTCAAATCCTTTGAATATTCCTATCACGAGTTGAATAAAGATGTAGAGTACATAAACCATGATGAGTGCTCCGAGAAGTATCACAACCATATCAAAAATAAGTCCAAGCCAGCTCATTATAGTTCTTTCTGCATTGCTGAATTTTCTATTCATGGCTGATTATAGGGATGTAAATTAAAAATATTTCCATGATGTTTTATGCAAATCATCTTTTTGCCCTTATGTTGGTTATTATTCCCGCAAGTACAACCACGAAGCCTATAACACACAGAAGGAAGGACCCGAGTTCCCTTGCCAAAATTGAACCAAAGTCGTTATCGCTCATAATAACTACGGTGGGACTTAGATCATCGTCTTCATTATTTTTCAGGGAAAATATGTATTTCCCATCTTCGGTGGTGTTGAATCTTATCGTTACTGTGCCTGTTGCATTTCCCTCTTTGATCTTGATTGCATGGGGAGTGTATATGGCATAGCTAACATTTCCCTCGGAGGTTATTACCACAGTGTAGGATTCATTTGCTCCGAGAGTAACTGTTTTGTTCTCGGATTTATGTGGACCCAGCTGATAAGTCAGTGATTTTTCTGCAGCCTGATTTACCACAGTAATTATCAGGAGTGCGGAGGCAAGAATTAACACAATGCCAATCACAAACATCAACATTGATTTATTCATAGGAAACATATGTCCTCATAATATTTCAAATTCTCGCTGTAAGGTCCGTTGGAAAGTTTTTTATAATCTTCGCATATCTCCTCAGGAGGGCCGGTAGATCAGCTCGGAAGATCGCCACATTCGCAATGTGGAGGTCCCGGGTTCAAATCCCGGCCGGTCCATTTTGAAGGTCCAAATTTTAAAGTCCAAAAAGGTAATATAGGGAATCCTCCATCATAATGTATGGGCGATCTTGATATTCTAAGAGAGATTTCAAATGTTGCAAGATATCGTTTTCTTGAACTGGAGTCTGAAGGAAGAGAGAAACTATCAAGTAAAGCAGGTAAGGGTGCATATGGTCATGAGTCCTCCAGGATGGATGTAGAGGTTGAGAAATCAATAATATCATTTGTGGAGGAGAATGATTTTCCCTTTAACATCTTCACAGAAGAATCTGGATGGATGGATAGGGGATATGAAGAGACCCTAATCATAGATCCTGTGGATGGATCATACAATGCTGAGCATGGTATTCCATTTTTTAGCGTATCTCTAGCGGTGACCAGCGGCACCCTTCGGGATGTGAGGATAGGTTATATAAAAAATATACCTATGAATATGGATTACTGGGCAATTAAGGGGAAAGGCGCCTTCAGAAACGGCGAAAAGCTTCATGTGAGTCCTGGAACTAACCTTTTTGTGATTTATCTTGGGAAAAATGCAAGCCACAGGGCATATGGCATTGCAAGAAAGGCCAGAAGAGTGCGTGATCTTGGTAGTGCTTCCCTTGAAATGGTTACAGTTGCCGAGGGAATTGCTGATGTTTTCTATTACTCCTTCAAAAAATATGGTGCGCTGAGGATTGTGGATATAGCCGCCTCGTATCTAATTGTAAAGGAGGCTGGGGGAATAGTGATTGATGAATCCCTTAATCCCCTTGATATGGAACTGAGCTTCAACGAAAGAAAAAATGTTATTGCTCTTTCAGATGAGCGTATGAAGGAGGTGTTCCTTTGAAATATGCCATTGTGGCAAATCCCGAAAAGAGGGAATGTCTGAATCTAGCCGCAGATATATTAAATAAATTGGACGCTGTTGTTGAGAAATCTACAGCGGATGCCCTCGGTGTTGAAGGGGTACCCATAGAAGATATAAATGTGGATGTGATAATTACTCTGGGTGGCGATGGAACCATACTTCTGGCGCTTCAGAAGGCAAGAGGGAAAATATTAGGGGTTAATATGGGTGTTCTTGGTTTCCTTACGGAAATAGAGCCATCCGAAATATGGAATGCCGTTGAAAGAATTGAAAGAGGGGAGTTCGTGGTAGATACCAGAATGAAAATGGCCGTGTACCATAATAAAAAACGCCTATACGATTGTGTTAATGAGGCAGTTATACATACCTCGGAAATTGCCAAGTTGAGAGATTATCGCATTTTCTTCAATGACGAACTTATGGATGAGATAAGGGCCGACGGGATAATAATCTCAACACCTACAGGCTCAACCTCTTATGCTCTAAGTGCTGGTGGACCGGTGCTTCATCCCGGAATTGAGGGCTTTGTGGTGGTTCCAATAGCCCCATTCAAATACACCTTGCGCTCGGTTGTTTTGCCTGTTGGAGAGATTCGGGTAGAGATTCAAAAGAGGAACGATCTTCTTGTTCTTGATGGTCAGAGCTATTTCCATGTTTATCCCGGGGATGAGATAACAATTAAAAAATCAGAGAACTATGCTGAGTTTATTCGGTTCAGCAATGATTTCTTCTCAAGAATAAAAAGTCGTGCGTAGAGGTGTTTCCATTGTGGAAAATCAGAAGGGGTGTTTTAACGCTGATCCTTGAATCTTCGCGCTCCTCATATCCTGACGAATTTGGAGCTTTTCTCAGAGCGAAGCACCGCATTATTTACGAGATTGTTCTTCTTCCAGGGACAGTTTCTGGATCTTCAAGTGTTGTGTACAATCTGATGATGAAACCCATTGATTTTACAATAGTGGGTTCTGTGCATTCTCATCCTTCAGGGGTGCCGTTGCCATCACAGGCTGATCTTGATATGTTCTCAAGAACTGGTGATATTCATCTGATTGTTGCATATCCTTTCAACTTTGATTCCTGGAAGGCGTACAATAGATTTGGAGAGGAGATTGATGTAAAGGTAATTGATTAATCATCAATCATATCTCGGATACCTCAGGCCACGTCTCTGAAGTCTTCCACACCTCGTGATTCAGATCCTTTAAGGTAGTAGTTCCATCTCCCGTGGTGAAGTATCTGGAATCCGTATGCAAGAGCCACGTGATCCTCAACCTCGCCTATTATTGCAACAACCCCCATCATCTTTAGGGTTGTGGAGGCCAGATGAAACACGTATCCAGGATTAAGAGGAAGACGGTCCATATCAACGACCCATGCGTCAAATCTTCTCAGCGGCAGAAAGGGCATGGCTGGATTAAGAGGAACGCAGTTTTTTATTTTTTCGCATTCGGTTGATGTGCAGTGGATGTTCTCATCTTCTTCAAACCCAAGAGATTTCCGCAAGTCGCAGTCAGTAATTAGTATCTCGGGGTTTTCGGAGGTTAGAAAGCTCATGAGCATTTTGATTTCGTGCTCCATGGTTAAGGGCATGTATGCATCATTATAACAGTTTTCTGAGATTGATTTCATCTCTCAGGATTACATTTGCATGAAAATGCAAACGCTTAAATATATAACGTGTATAACTATTCTGTGGATCTCAGGTTAAGCAGAGAGGAGATACTCACAGGAGGCATAATTCGTACAATGTTTCTTCTTGGATGGCCCATGATGCTTAGTAGTTTGCTTCAGACCCTTTACAATCTGGCAGATATGTTCTGGCTTGGAAGATTGCCTGAAGATCAGGCAAGGGTGGCTGTGGCCGCCATAAATTTTACCTGGCCCATGGTATTCTTCTTCATCTCCTTTGCAGGGGGGCTTGGTCGCGGTGGAATACCCATCATTTCTCAGTACATCGGGGCAAATAGGCGGGATAAGGCGTATCATTACACAGGCCAGATCTTTTCGGTGGTAATCATTATTGCCAGCATCATGGCTATTTTAGGCTCGTTCTTCTCATATTTTCTTTTTTATATTATTGGGGCCAGAGGTGAGTTGCTTGATACTGCTGCTCTTTATGGCTCTGTGATTTTCCTTGGTCTTCCCTTTATGTTTGTTGTGATGGGAGGTGGTGCAGTAATCTCCGCCGAAGGGGATACAGTGACTCCCCTGATAATAAGTGGCACATCCGTTGTTATCAACGCTGTTCTTGATCCAATAATGATTTTTGGTCTGTTTGGTTTT
>JALSPD010000027.1 GCA_026986135.1 DHVE2 group archaeon | reverse complement strand
CCTTTATTATACTCGTTTTACCAGCTCCTGGTACCCCAGCGATTATTACCCTCATACATATCACTCAAAGAACTGCCTTATCACGGGATGCATCTCCATAAGCTGCTCCCTGCCCATGGCCTCGTAGAACTGTATCAGTATGCCAACGGTAAGAAGCACGCCAGTACCTGAAGTATTACCCACCGTTCCGATGAGATCCGCAAAGGCTGCTAGCGCTCCAACGAGAGCACCGCTAAGTATGGTTACAGCAGGTATGTATTTGTTCAGTATCTTCTCAAGAACTGCAGGGCTTCTTCTAAAACCAGGTATCTGCATTCCGCTTTTCTGGATCTGCTGTGCAATGGCCCTCGCATTCATATTGGCAGTCTCAATCCAGAACTTGGCAAAGAGAATGCTCATGCCAACCATGAACGCAAAGTACACAATCACATGCACCACTAGCTGCCAGTAGGTTTGATAGGTAAACACCTGATAGTACCTCTGCGGGTTCATAAGAGGCAATAGCCAGTATGAAAGGCCCCTAACCCTGTTTAAGTAGTAGGCAAGCCCACCTATAGGCGTTGTTGTCTGTATACCCCACTCCTGAGCCTGCTGCGGAGTCGGATATTTACCAATGAGAGGATTGTGACCCAGAACAGGGATCTTACTCAAAGTTGGATTTGACCAGAAGAGCATTGACCACATTGCCACATTTGCCAGAAGAGCGGAGGTGAGAATCACGGGGATGTTTGATGAATACATCAGTTTTATGGGATATCTACCCCTTGCACCCCTGGCCCGCTCATGGGCAAGAGGAAGCTCAATTTTGGTGCTCTCTGCATAGGCCACAAGGAAGAATATGATTATTGTTCCAAGAAGTGCTATTATGGGATTTGGAGGCATAAAGAGAATTCTCTCTATACCACCACCAAATAGCTGTGCGGAGGTGGAATGCTGCAATATATAGACTGTCTTTGGAATGCACCCACTTGGCGGATTTGCAAGGCTCACAGGCTGATCTGAATGCGACGGAATCCAGTTCACAGTACCTGTAAATATTGCCTGTGAGACTCCCGCAGCTATGAATAGGGATATTCCCGAACCAATACCCCACTTACTCACAAGTTCATCCATTAAAAACACAATATATGATCCGAAGAACAGCTGAATCACAATTATAAGCTTCGCCAGGAAATCACCATACCCTGGTGCGAAGGAATTTAGATTTTTAACAAATACCCCGGATGGCTGCAGATAACCGTAAACCTGAGGAATTGCTTCAACGAAGATCATAATAATTACGAGAAGTTTCTGGGTACCCTGGTATATTGCCTTGTCCTCCTCATCGGTTAAATCAATGTTGAATATCTTTGCACCCACGAAAAGCTGCATTATAATACTCGCTGTGACTATCGGCCCTATACCAAGATGCATCAGAGATCCGGAAGCTCCTGCCATTATAGCCCTGAACGATGCAAATAGATCAACCACTTTCTCCTGATCCACGCCATAAAGGTATATATTTGTAAGCCCGAAGTAAAGGAGGAGAACCAGAATAGTCCACATTAACTTCTGCCTGAAATGAACATGGCCCTTGGGCTTCTTTATGATCGGGAGATAGTATATCACTGGCTTCAAGCCGTACAACTTGCTTTTATCACCCGCATATGATGCCACAAGGTATGTAAGAATAAACAGAGGGACACTCCAGAGGGAAAATATGAGAAAATCAAGCCATCGGCCCACAATTATCTTATTGACAAAGTCTGTAAGGCCAAGGAGTTTCCACTCGTAGATGGAGAAATAGAGATAAGCAAAGAGGAACCACGAGATTGCTACGGGCAGCGCCACGCCCTTCTTCCGGGGTATCTCCTCCTCAGGCATTGACTACTTCACCACCTGCCTCCTGGATTTTCTCTACCGCAATCTTACTGGCATATTTAACCTTAACTACGATGGGCTTATCAACCTTACCCTTCCCGAGGAGTTTATTCACATTGATTATGCTCAGATCAACCTCGTACTTTTCACCATCGTAAAGGGCAAGTTTATCCTCCACCATCCTCTCAATGATCTCATTGAGAACCCCCACATTCAAGGTGTTTATTTCTTCCTTGGGATGATGAGAGGTAAACCCATGGTTACCCCACAGAAACTCAGGATTCTTTAAAGCAAAGCTCCAGTGATGCTTTCCAAGACCTGCATAGCCCTTACCGCCTTTCCTTCCCTTTCCTCGGCGTCCTTTTCTTCCATGGCCATAGGTGTTTGACCCTCGCATCTTCCTTGATTTTTTCCTGGCCAATTCACTCACCTCCAGGTCCGAGCATCCTTAGAATGAGTTCGTTTATCTTTTCACCTCTATAACCCAGAGCGCCACCCTCTGTGAAATGCCTTTTTGTCTTTTCCCATCCCTTCAAAGGAGGGTGGAGCCTGAACACAGGTTTAACATCTGGTATATCCTTGTAAAGCGCCTTACCTGCAACGAGAGCTTTTGCGAATTCTTCAATATTCTCATAACCAAGATTTTCCTTTATGTACTCATCAGTAATGGGCTTGTCACCATACAATCTGCCTCTCACCCTTATAAGCCTGGCTGCAGTGGACTCGTCTATCTCACCCCAGGTAACATAGTCCTTAACCTTCTTAAGCATACCTCTGTATGCAGGAGTATCCGGAATAAGGACACAGTGGTTAACCCTGGTAAGATTCAGCATTTTAAGAGTATCTGCAATATCCCGCCTTACACCCGTACGGCCTCTAACTCTGATCACTGCGAACATCCTCTACACCTCCTTTATAAATCGGCATCACAATACGTGGGTTTACCCTCATGATGGTGGTCTGTCTGAGTGCATCAAATGTGGCCATAGCGTAGTTAACCGTGGTCTTTGTATGCCCCTGCGTGAAGCCCCAAACATCCTTCACTCCAGCAAGGCGGAGAATGGTTTTTGCAACATCTCCAACCGCAAGACCCACACCCTTAGGGGCAGGTTTCAAGGTAACGCGAACAGACCCACACTTTCCAGTTACCTTAAATGGAACAGAATGCGGCATTCCGCAACCGCATTCCCAGGAACCGCAGCCCCTTTTGATCTCTATTATATTCAACTTCGCCTTCACTATTGCCTTTCTGATAGCTGCACCCACTTCCTTAGCTTTGGCTGTACCGATACCCACAAAACCATCACCGTTCCCCACAGCAACCATCACGGAAAACTTCGTTCTTCTCCCGCTGTCCGTCATTCTCTGTACCATTCTCACATCTATAACCTCATCCTCAAGATTAGGGAGGAGAATATCCACTATTTCAGCCTCTCTCAGTGGAAGACCACTGCGTAGCGCCTGAGACATACTGGTGATCCTGCCCTCCATGACGAGCTTACCCAGTCTTGTTTTGGGTTCCCATTCTTCGCTCATGACGATACCTCCAGCTTCTGCTTAACCTCATTAAACATCTTTTCAACATCCTCTCCGATATGCTTTCCAGACAATCTATCCTCATCGGGGAATATGTCATCTCCATGGGGTACATAAACACCTGCATCCACTATTCCCTTAAGTGCAGCAAACAATCTGCCGCCCTTTGCAGCCACATGCCTTCCGATATCAAGTACAGCCTCATCAATCCCTTTCTCCAGAGCCTTCTTGCCTGCAAGATATCCTGCAAGGTATGCCGCAGGAATACTCTTGAAAGAGCCATTCCAGCCGTATTTTTTCAGGATATCTGAAGTGACTGTTACAAGCACCTTATCACCATCAACATTGTATTCAACAAACTGGACAATTATACGGGTGTTGGTCTTCCTAACAACAGCTCTGGGCATCCCTGATTTCAGGAGCGCAAGGCGCTTTCTGTAATCTGTCTTTCCTTCTCTGCGCCTTCGCATCTTAACACGGTATATTGCATTCTTCGCCATGTTCATTCCTCCTTAAGATAACCCTCAGCCTTGAGATGCTGAAGAAGATGGTTCTTATTTTTGAAGGTGCCACCCTTTGCAAGCATGTAAAACCTGCGATAGGTATGGCGATCAATCATCCCGCTATCTCGCAGATCACGCAAAGTGCGTCTTATTGAGCGAATATTCTTCATCCATCTCAACTTGCGGGGATACCGGGCATACTTTTTGCCCTTCCTGGATCCCGGTCCTTTTCTACGACCCTTCTCCTTCTGCATCTTGAGATAATTTGCCCGTACCCTTGAGGTGCCCTTCTTCTGGACCTTCTTGATAAGTCCCCGCTTTATGAGCATACGTACATCCTCTCTGGTAACTGCCTCCTTAATCTCATCAAGAGCATTTGGGTCCATCCACACCCGATCCTCTCCGCATTTGAGTATGTCCGCCGCTATTCTTCGCTGAAATTTAACGTCCATTACTCCTCACCTCCCTTGGTGAGATGTGGATTCAGTACCCTAATCCCTAGTTCTTCAGCTTTCTTTTCAATCTCAAGCCTCTTTTTCATCCCCACCCTGCTGGCTATCCTTATTGCCTCCCTCTCTGGGTCAATACCATCCAGTTCCTTAGGATTATGAACTAGAACCTCCCTGAATCCAGAGGGATGAAGTCCCCTCACCTTACGGGGGCCCCTGTAGCCAGAATCCACAACGGGAGGCCTGTATCCCTTATGCTCCCTCATCTTAGAATGCTTGCCCTTTGGCCTTCTCCATTTCTCTCCAAGTCTCTTGTAGCGGAACCATTCCTGTCTTCTGAACTTTGGACGCTTCCTGTTCATCATGTTTCTTATTCGCAGGAGCCGCCTTTCTTCATCGCTAAGTTTTGGCTTTATCTTGACCATTTAATTCACCCCTTTTTTACAATGTAAATTCCATCCTGGAATACACGCGGATCGCGATCTTTTATTCTGGTGGCCCTCTCTATATTTGCAGCGGTCTGACCGGCATGCTCTTTGTTAATACTCTTAACTATCACGGTGTCTCCCTTTATCTCCACCTTGGCATCTCCAAAGATCTTTGCATACCGGGGAGCCTTTTCCCCAAGGAAGTTCTCAATTACAACTCTGTCTCCCTTAACAGAGACCTTCATGGGGAAGTGTGCATAAAGTATCTTAAGATGATACTCAAAACCCTCTGTTACGCCCTTGATCATGTTTGCAACATGGGCCTTCCAGGTTCCTGCAAGTGCATAATCCTTCTTCTTTGGAAGTGCGCAGTATATCACCACCTTACCATCCTCAACACTGAGTTTAACACGATCATGCATGAACTCCCTGCTAAGTTCTCCCAGGGGCCCTTTCACAGTAAGTATGTAATTGTCGTAATTCACCTGAACACCATCAGGAATTGCGACTTCATGCTTTACCTCGGGTGCAACTGGCATCCACATCACCTCAGTACACATACGCCAGGAGCTTGCCGCCGATGCCCATCTTCTTGGCATCGGTGTGCGTCATAACTCCGCGATTGGTTGTTACTATCAATATACCAAAGTCCTGAGCGGGAAGGTAGCGTGACTCGTACTTCTCCATCTGATCTCGCTTAACCGCAAAGCGTGGTTTGATTGCTCCACACCTGTTGATAGTCGGACTTATCCTAACCCTGAACTGCCCGCCACGGCCATCCTCAATGTATTCAAATTCTTCAACATACCCATGCTCTTCCATTATCTTCAGTATCCTGCCGACAAGCTTTGATGCTGGTCTTACCACTATTTCCCTCCTGCCCGCCATGGCGGCGTTATTTATCTTTGACAGAGCATCACTCAATGGGTCATTCTGCATACTTCACCACCTCACGAATACTTTCTGAACCCCAGCTCATAGGCAACTTCACGGAAGCACTGCCTGCAGAGCCGGAGCCCATATCTCCTGATAACTCCTCTCTTTCTTCCACATCTCACGCAACCTTCACTTCTTCCGAACTTCTTCTTTGGCCTGAGCTTGACCCTGACCATCATTCCACCTCCAGAATATTGAGATTGAACTTCTCCCGCATAAATTGCATTGCCTCCTCCCTTGTCACACGGTGCCTTGCGGGTACCTTTGCCCTCTTGAGCCTTCTGCGAGCAACCCTGTAACCAGGTCTCTTGAATACCACACTTATATCCATACCGAATATGCCAATCTCAGGATCGTACTTCACACCTTCAAAATCGGTGTAATCAGCAATACCAAAATTCAAATTGCCCTGTGAATCAAAGGAATAATTCGGAACCTTGAAATCTCGCACCCAGAGAGCACGGCGAAGGAAGTCCTCCGCCTTTGGACCACGTAACGTGACTTTAAGGGCTATCGGCAAACCCTTTCTTATGTTGAAATCCCTTATTGTTTTCTTGGCCTTCATATGCATGGGCTTGGCACCTGTCAGAATCTCTATAACCTTCTCTGCCCTTCTTAGCTTTTCTCCAGCCTCGCCCACACCTATGTTTATAACCACCTTATCAATCTCAATGCGCCTCATGGGGTTCTTCATCTTCTCTTCCTTCATAGGGCGCTCACCTCTGGAATCGTCACCTCAGGCTTACCCACACCCACAACGAAAACATTGCGCTTCACCGTCTCAAATCCCTCTTCAAATATCACAACATTATCGGTTGGACTTCTTGTGACCCTGTACTCCTTTATGTGTGCTATCTGACCACGGTGAGATCCTCCAATGATCATTGCCACGCTGCCCTCCTGAAGAGGATAGTGATCAATGATCTCCTGCGAGGGGATCTTTATCTTCAGAACATCTCCCGTCTTATACCTGTTTTCGTTAAGAAGTATATTCCTGCCATCATGAAGGTTCAGGGCTATTTTACCGCCCTTCACCACGGTCTTGTTTTCAATCCTCACAAGTTTCCATTCAGCATGATCCTCTGGTATCTCAATGAGCCTTATTTTTCCACGAACATCGTAAAGGGCCCGATAGTGTTTGTCACCCAGAGATACAACATCCATAAAACCAACAGGGTATCTAAGATCTGTGCGAACCTTTCCATCAATCTTAACAGCTCTGGAAGCCAGAATCTTCTTCGCTTCCCTCCTGTTATCAGCCACGTTGAGCATGTCACGCAGCACTATCAGGAGAGGTACGGATCTATCCGCAGGATGCGGTCCGGGAATGGTCTTAGGAGCAAACGGATACTCCTTGCGCGGTATCTTCCATATCCTCGGCGCTGCAAGGCGCTTGAGATGCCTACTCATTCTCACTCACCTCTTCCTCAATCTCTTCTTCATTTTCCTCGGAGGATTCTTCAGTCTCCTCAGACTCCTCCATCTCCTCAGATTCCTCTTCAACCTCCTCAGACTCCTCTTCAATCTCTTCCTCTATCTTTCCCCTTCTCTCCTCTGCAATCCTGTAGATCTTCTCCTTCCTCTTGGGATCACTAAGATCAAGCTTTATTATCTCAACATTTGAGGGATCAAGCCAGAACTGGACACTCTTGTTATCTGTCCTTCTTATGGTAACCCCCTCAACAGCAATTTTCATGTTCTTCAAATTCACCTCAACAACCTTGCCCTCATGTCCCCTGAACTTACCCCTCATAACACGGACAATATCACCCTTTCTAACTACAAGATTGCGCATACCGTACTTCTCGTAAAGCGCAGTGCTGAGATGTGCTTTCATCATCTTCTGGCGCCTATGCTTTGGAGCATCATACCGCATTTTTCTCTGCTTTCTTGGCTGTGACGATACCATCTCAAATCACCTCACACAATAGTGCTGGATATTGCAGCGATTCTAGGCCAGCGATCTGCCGCCTCCCTGGCCACTGGCCCCTTTATCTCGGATCCTTTCGTTTCTCCGGTCTTTGTGGTTATAACGCAGGCATTATCTTCAAATTGCACCATCGTACCATCAGGTCTCCTGAACGGCATCCTCTGCCTGATTATCACAGCAGGGAACACTTTCTTCCTCATATCAGGGGTACCCTTCTTCACACTTACAATGACCATATCCCCCACGCCAGCTGTTGGATACTGCCTCGCAGTGGTGTGAATATTCAGAACCTGAATTATCTCCACTACCTTGGCACCGGTGTTATCGGCGCAAACCAGCTGAGCGCCTGTTGGCAAACCGCGGGTTTGCTTTCCTGCAATTCCCTTCATACGGCATTCACCTCTTCTCAATTATCACAAAACTGACACTTTTTGCAATGGGACGGCATTCCATGAACCTAACCCTGTCTCCAACCTTTGCATCTATGCACGGAGGGTTGTGCACATGATACCTCCTGCGCCTTTTCTCGTATCTCTCATATTTTTTATCGTAACGGAGATACTCTCTCTCCACAACCACAGTTTTATCCATCTTATCCGAAACCACAATACCCTCTATTATCTGCCCCCTCACCTTTAAATGACCATGCCAGGGGCAGTGGGGATCGTCGCATTCCCGCTCCGGTGCCTTTGCATCCACACCAATATCCCTTACCATTTTCTTCGCCTCCACATAACCTTCTTCGTTCTTTCGTGAGGTCTATATGCAATCCTATCTCCAAACACATCGCGATACCCATCACCTATTCTGAACCTGAATACAGCACCCTTTTTCTGGATCATCTTGTATCCATTCTCACTTTCAATCACTATCGTATTCTTGGTCTCATCAACCACATTACCGGCTATACCAACCTGAAGGGGATTTGTGGACTCAACCACCTCGCAAGAGAGCCCGATAAGCTCATGCATCTCCAGATTCTTCAGGGTGCGCATCATTCAGCACCTTCCTCATTCATCACCGTGAGTATCCTTGCAATCTGCCTTTTAAGGCTCCTTATCTTCCCAGGACTGGGAGGAGCTCCACCCATGGCGCTGATTCCCATCTCGTGCATCAGCTCCTCTCGTAATTCGCCCAATTTCTTCCTTCGCTCCTCAGGACTCATTTCCCTGATCTGCTTTGCCTTCAGCTCCTTCGGCATTCTCATTCACCTCTTTATTTTCATTCTGTTCAGCATTAATTACCTCATTCACCGCTTCCTTCTCATCCCGATTCTCCTTCTTTTCTTCCTCCTCCCTCAGCGCCTCAGGACCCAAGATATTTATCTCATCAGGGAGCTTTGCATCTGGCGGCATGATTTTTACAGTAACACCTATAACACCAGGCTTGGTCTTTGCAATGGCAAATCCCTTGCGAACAAGTTCAACAGGATGCCCGTTATACTTAATTGTTCCCTTTGTGAACTTCTCGGTTCTTGAGCGATCTCCTGTAAGTTTACCAGATATCTTTATCTGAGCACCTTTGGCCCCATTCTCCATTATTCTCCTCAGGGTTGAATGCCCTGCACGCCTGAAGTGCCAGCCACGCTCAAGGGCAGAGGCTAGCTTTTCCGCCATTATCTGTGCATTCAGGAAAGGATTTTCGCTTTCCTTTACCTCAATCATGGGATTCTCAACACCAAATTTCTCTTGAAGAGCATCGGTGAGTTCCTTTATCTTGGCACCCTTCCTGCCAATCACAAGACCAGGACGCTCCACCTCAAGAATGATTCTGGTACCCAAAGGAGTGCGCTGTATCTCCAGACCACCAAATCCAGCGCTGCGCACCTCTTTCATGACGAATTCCTTTATCAGGACCCGTTTGAGATTCTCCTTAACAAATATCCTCTCATCCATAACTATTCCTCCTTCTCCTCTCTCTCCTCCAGTATCACTTCAATATGCACCCTATCCCTTCTGATCTCGGTTGATCTTCCATAGGCCCTTGGTGTGTACCTCTTTATCACCTGACCCTTATGTGCCGCAATGTGCAGGATATAAAGATTATCCGTGTCAAGATCCTTATTCTCTGCATTTGCCTCAGCATTTTCAAGTACCTTGAGTATGTGTTTTGCCTCCTTAACAGGATACCTTCCCGGCCCCATGCCCCTGCGATGTGAAATTGAATCAAGATACCTGAAATATGGTACCGCACGTCTCTTTGCAATAACATCCTCAAGGAACTCCTTGGCATCATCCAACTTCATACCCTTAAGAGCCCTGCATAGATTCACGGAGTCCTTAAGAGAAAGAGGAAGATTGCGGCCAAAGGCCTTCGCATATTTCTCTCCTTCCACCTTAATACTGTACGGCATTTCAACCACCTCACTTCAGCGGCACGAACTTGGAGCTCCTTGTAGCTCCAACACCTGGACCACTGTGCTTTACCTCCTTGCGGGTAAGTGCAAACTCACCAAGATAGTGACCAATCATCTCAGGCTTAATCTCAAACTCAACAAACTCTTTCCCATTGTGAACCGCCACCCTCTTTCCCACGAACTGCGGCAGGATAATGAGATCCCTGCGATGGGTACGCACTGGCTTTGAACCATCAGAGTTCATGATCTTCCTAACGGCCTTCATTCGCTCCTCATCCCAGCCTCTCTTAAGGGTCCTCCTGCCCCGGGCCGGGAGAAGTTCTGCAAATTCCTCAAGGGACATCTTCTGGAGCTCCTCAAGTGTGTAGCCGCGATATGAGAATTCCTTCATTCGGCCCATGGCCACCTTCTGCCTCTTCCTCCTTCGGCGCCTCGCGGCCTTTGCACTTGTCACAAGTTTCTTAGCCATCTACTTCACCTCTTCTTCTTTTTCTTCTTGGGAGATAATCTTCCAACCTTCCTGCCAGGCGGAGCATGCCTGGATACAGTACTCGGACGACCCACATGCTGATGATTACCACCGCCATGTGGATGATTTACAGCGTTCATGGCCACACCACGAACCTGCACATGCTTGCGCGCTTTAGAGCGCCACGCATGGTAAACTTTACCTGCCTTAAGCATGGGTTTCTCCTTTCTGCCACCACCTGCAACCATCCCTACAATTGCCCGGCAATTTGGATCAAAGAGTTTGAATTCTCCAGATGGTAGCTGAACGGTTATCTTTTCACCATGTGTAACGACCTGCGCATACGATCCACCGCTTCTAACAAATTTGCCCCCATCTCCATAATTCCTCTCAATATTATAGATGGGAACACCGTCCGGGATCTCAGAAAGTGGAAGTATGTTTCCCTGAACAACCTTTGCCTTTGGACCTATTTCAATTTCCTGACCCTCGTACATCCCCATATGCGCAAGCATATAGAACTTCTCTCCATTTTCAAGCACCACCTCTGCAAGGGGTGCTGTGTGACCGGGATCATGGAATATCCTCTTCACATACCCTCTAGCCTCATCCACATTGGGTATCCTGGGACGTCCAGCATACCTATGGCTGGGCGCCCTGTATCTTGGCGAGCCGCGACCACGGCGCTGGGGAATTATCCTCTTTCCCATTCACACCACCTCAGAATATTCCAAGCCTCATGCCGAGTTCCTCGGCCGAATATTCAGGCTTGAGTTTAACTATAGCCTTTTTACCATATTTTGAGATCACAATATTCACCCTATCAACCTTAACGCCAAAGAGATTCTCCACAGCATGTTTCACCTGCGTTTTGGTGGCGTTCTTGGCCACGATGAAAGTGAGCTTGTTCTCCTTTTCAATCATCAGAAGGGTCTTTTCAGTAACATACGGTTTCAATATAACCTCATTGGGATGGAAGGTCATTCAGTCCACCCCCTTATTTCCTCAATAGCACTTTCGGTAAATACCGCAAGCCTTCCAGCATGCGTACCAGGTGCAAGTACTTCGGCGTTGAGTTCGCTGGGCGTCACAATATCCACCCCTGGCAAATTGCCAAAGCCCTTTACAACTTTCTCTTTGTTCTTTACAACTATCAGCAGACTCTTCTTTCTCTTGTACCTTCTCCCCCTCATCTTACCCTTGCCTGCTCTGATTTTCTTCTCACTTGCACGGACAATATCATCGTAAACACCAAGATTTTTCAGAGTTTCTATTGCCTTCTTCACCCTGTCAATATCCTCAAAGGCATCCTCAACAATTATGGGCAGAGTAACTTCCTCGTTGAATTTGTGGCCACGATTTATAACCATTGTCTTGTTTGCAGTAGCACTTAAAGCTGAAAACTTTGCAAGGCGGCGCATCTTCTTGTTCATCTTTCTCTTCCAAACCTTCTCGGTTGTGGGCGGGTGTCCCGCTCGACCGCCACGGGTATTTGGAAGATTCGCACCCCGAGAACTATCTCCAACCCTTGGAACCATCTTGGATATACCTCTGCCAGGACCCCATGATTCTGCCACCTTCATACCTGCACCCTCTTTGACGCCATGGGGCTGCACACGATTAAGCTGGAATATGCGAACTGCCATCCTTATAAGATCTGGCCTGTAGGGATAATTGAACACCTCGGGAAGCTCAATCTGATCCTTGATTCCGCCATCAAGTGTGTACACATTGGCCTTCATTCATCACACCCCCTGCTTGGATTCTCTGGAAACATACGTGATCTCAATGGCATCAACATCCTCAAGCACCTGCCTCACAGGATCTCGCATCTTCACGAGTCTTTTAGCAGGACCGGGCACAGAACCATGCAGGAGGACATAGGGATTCTTGACCTCACCATAGTGCAAAAATCCACCTTTGGGAGTGATATCCATGGCAAGCTTCTTCTCACCATTCTCCTCCACAAAATCAACATACTTGATTATCCTTTTGTTGTACTCGGTCCTCTGATGATACCCAGTCTGACCTGCCTGTGGAACCGTGTAGCGCACCCAATCAGGATGCCACGGACCAAGGGTACCAATCATTCTCCTATGCTTCCTGTTCTTATGATTAAGAAGCTTAACCCCAAACCTCTTAACATGACCCTGGAATCCCTTACCCTTGGTTACAGCCACAACATCCACAAATTTACCCTCTGATTTAAAATCGGAGAACTTGATCTCCTTTCCGAGTAGATTCATAGCGTAATCCTTCCTCTCCTCAATGGTCCCTCCGCCCACGCGTATCTCCATAATATCAGGAGTTTTTAGAGGGATCCCACTAACCAGCCTGGGTTGAGTGTGAGCTATTATCCTAACCTCATCGTATTCCTTTGGCACCCTACCATGGCTCTTCTTCGGCACGGGAAATCTCTTTTTAAGATCCTCATCCAGCTCCTCGGCCCAGACCTCTCCGGAAGAGTGAAGACCATACATATCCCTTGTGTAAAACCTGACACCAGCAACCTTCATCGGTGGAACCTCTATAACAGTCACAGGAGTCCATATCTCCTGGCCCTTGGTCGTGGTGGTTTTGCGCCAGTCCACAGTAAGAAGATGAGTCATCCCAGCCTTGTATCCTGCGAACCCCTGTATACGTGGGCCATCCTCTATCTCAGGCCATGTCCGTATCCTTGGCACTATACTCTTCGCTCGCTTACGCGGATAATACGCCATAGAGCCACGTCTCGGATGATGCGCACTTCCCATTTCAATTCACCTCGCATTTAGCCGTGACGCCTCCTCCCGGAGCCAAAATCCAGTTTGGCCCCGAACGCGGGCCGCCCCATTTTCGTATTCTTTTTTTTATTTTTGGGCTTGGCCCATGGGCGTCTGGCTAATCTTTCGGAGAGAAATGGCATTTGGTATATAAAGAATTCGGATATGGTGCAATTTGGTAATCCTAAAAAGATAAAATGTGCCCCTCCTGGAGATAATATAAAGATGGAGACTCCAAAGATATGAAAATTCACGAAAATGTAAATACTCAAACACCATGTCAATTACAATGCGCTTTGAGATAATAGTACCTATAGTACTGGCACTTAGCTTCCTCTTTGCAATTGGCGGAGTGGGGTCCGCAACCGCCATTGTACCTCTCCTTGTTATACTCGGAGAGGAGATAAACAATGCTAAAAATGCGGGACTTTTTGTAAATGTTCTCTCATCTTCAAGCAGCATACATCACCACCATGCCAGGGGACATATGGAGTGGTCAACGGCCCTCACAGTAGCCATCCCCGCCTTCTTTCTTGCTCCATCAGGTGCCATCCTATCCCAATATATGAGTCACAAACTCCTCCTTGGTATATTTGCAGCATTTCTAATCTACTCCGGCACAATGCTCCTTACAAAAAAATCAGGGGATGTAGAGCAAAAAACCCCGGGGAAAATAGTTCTTGGTGCGATTGGAGCCCTCTCTGGATTCTTTGCTGGCATGCTGGGTATAGGTGGCGGTTCCCTGGTATCGCCACTACTTGCACACCTAGGTATGGACGCAAAGAGAATTGCCCGAATAACTCCTCTCACAGTATTTCTATCCTCACTTAGCGGATTCCTTACATACACTCTAATGGGCCATTTTGATATCTATCTTCTTGCAGCAGTTTCCATTCCAGCCATAATCGGTGGTTACGCAGGCGCACATATAATGCATTCCCGTCTGAGTCCCAGACAGGTTAAGGCAATAATAGGAATAATATTCTATATCCTTGCAGTAAAAGCGGTAATAACAATAATGTGAGGTGGATCACTCCACCACAGGCAGATAATCCTCAACCCCAAAGGTACCAAATCCAGCAGTTTTTAGTGTGTTTCTCTGCTCAGGTAAAAACGGTGTGTGCACTCCCGTTAAGATTGTAGTCACCTTTATCTTGCCTCTGTACCTCTCATCTATCCTTGCACCTATCTTAACCTCTGCGTCATCCCTTATATTTGCAATTATTCCCTCACTTATCTTATACACCGTTCTCAGCGTCATGTTGGGACCACCTGTTATATGGATAAGAGCCCCGCTTGCACCGCGATAATCCACATCCATCAGAGGATTGTTCAGGGTATCAAGAACCGCATCCTCTGCCGAGTAATACTCGCCTTCTCCGTAAAGCACCGTGGAGGTTCCACCCTTCCTCATTATCACCTCAAGATCCGAAAAATCAATGTTCATAAAAGAAGGGGTGTTAACAGTTTCTACAATATTCTTTATGATATCTCCCACAAGCACATCCATCGCCATAAACGCCTTCTGCAGTGTGATGTGTGGTGCAAACTCAAGGAGTTTATTGTTATCAAGAACTATCACCGTGTTGGAAACTTTCCTGAACCTCTCAAGAGATTTCTGGGCGTTATTCCATCTTTTGGTTCCCTCCGCCTTAAAAGGCATTGTCACTATGGAAACCACCAGTGCTCTTGATTCACGAGCAAGTTCTGCAATTACTGGGCCAACACCGCCTCCGGTTCCACCACCAAGGGTTGCGAGAACAAAAACAAGATCTGCACCATCGACCAGCCTTGAAAGAGCGTCCTGTGCATTCCTTGCCACAGTCTCTCCAAGGGTCACATTTCCGCCAAGACCCCTTCCATGAGTTATGTTCTTTCCGATTATCACCTTCTTTGGAACATTTAGGTTTCTGAGTTGTGCCTCATCCGCATTTACTGCGATCAGTTCAGCATTCAAACCCATCCTTGATAGCCTCGCGATGCTGTTGCATCCACCTCCGCCAACGCCTACAACCTTCACTTTGAAGTCATTGGTATATACAGGACCCTCGGAAAGGGCTTCATTTATAAGATAATCCCATCCCATCTGGCATCACCTTTTTGTCATATTTATGTCAGACAACTATACGACAATATGGTATTTAAGGGTTTCGCGTAAAATTACCATTTGCAAGGAGATCAGGAAAAGAATATATTCCATAGCTGCTATTGGAAAAGCACATGGAATTTATGGGTATTGAAAACGGGCTGAAATACGAGGATCTCCTCCTTGAGTTCGTGTATATCATTTACAGAAGCACCAGAGGAAGGTATCCCAAAATGGAATGGCTAAAAGAAAAACCCCATTATGAGGACCGTGAAGGTTTTGCAAATGCATACAGAGATTTCCTTCATCATCGGCTTGCGAGGGAATTTGATGAGTTATACTTCATTGAAGAGAATGGAGAGCTAATAGGAACCTTTGCTATAGTGTATAGATTTGATGGCAAGCGGATACCATGGATTGAAAAGGATTTCCATGAAAAATGTGCATTTCTTGAGTTTCTCATGGTTCATCCATCCCGAAGGGGTATGGGCATCGGAAAGAAGGCTGTTGCATTCTCAGCAGGTATGGCAAGAAAACACGGTCTTGATCTGTGCGTCGTAACATTTGAGGATCTTGAGGCATACCAATACTACCTGAAGATAGGTTTTGAGGTAATCTACAAGAAACCTCCCTTCATAACTCTGAGATACAATCCAACACACACAAAAACATCGGATTTGAAGGGCAAATAATATATCCAACAACAAACATTATCATACTATGCCACTGATCCCTAAAGAGACCATAGATCTTCTACGATTTATCGTCTCGGTGCCATTCTTCGTGTACGCCTCATACTCAGACCTCAAAGAAAGGCTGATAAGCACATGGGTATGGTTTTTCCTCGGAATGTTTGCCGTGGCATTTTCAATAATGCAGTTTCCAAGTATTGAAAGTATAATAGCCCTTGCACCCTCGGTGATAATATTCTACGAGTGGTTTTTTGAATGGGACCACAGATGGGTGAGCTATGTTTTCTACGCCATATCCGCTGCCCTATTCATATACTCACTACAATTCATAAATAGCGTGTATCCCCTCACCGTAATGTTTCTGATGATACTCATCGTTAGAGTGCTTCATAAAACAAAGATCATAAGAGGTAGGGCGGATGCCCGCGCTCTTATGACAGTTGCCATACTTCAACCCCTGTACCCATCCTTCCTTGGATTTCCCATTTTCAAACCCCCGTACATACACATAGTGGAGATAACCTTTCCATTTATGTTCTTGGTGCTTCTTTACTCAGCAATAGCCTCCCTCTTTTACCTTCTCTTTATCCTTATCAGAAACATCGCCAGGGGAGATCGCGGATTCCCTGAGATGTTTATAGGGTACAGGATCCCGATTGAGGAGGTGGATAAACAGCATGTGTGGCTTATGGAAAGGGTGGTAAATGGAGAGCATGTGCTTTATGTACATCCCCGTGATCATACACCTGAGGATCTTGAAAAATTAAAGGAAATTGGCCGCAATAAGGTATGGGTACAGCCCAAGATCCCCTTCATAGTGTACATTACTGCAGGACTCATTATGGCATATCTGATAGGAAATTTCCTGTAATATCACCTCCTCCTCTTTTTCAGTTTGAAGAGGAGCATATCATTCCATTCCACCTGATGCTTTATACCCTTTTCTGCCAGGAAATTGCTTATCTTCTCTGTTATCACACGAACATCATCGCTGTACACGCCACGATATATGTAAAATTCTTTTTTGTTGGATATGGGTACCACGATTCTCATCCTTCCTTCCCTGTTGAACCCCTCCGGCTTACGATTATGCTTTATATCAATCCTGTTCTCCTCAACGATGATCCTGATCATCTCAGGATTGTCACGAAATTGCTTGGTTTCTTCAAGAAACATTGTGAGCATATCACCCCAGATTCCATCAAGATCCTTCCACTCAACATTCTCCATTATTATATGACCGTTCCAGTACTTCTTCATGGTGTGTGCTATTCTCAAGCCAGTATAATAAATTAACGGTATGCGATGAATAGTCAATAAACTCTGAGATCAATGGGTTCATCTAAATCCCAGAACCTGCAAAATGAGCATATATCTCCAGTGGTGGGCATACCGCACACCCTGCACTTTCTGAGCTCAACTTCCTCATCATGAAAAATCTCTCTGTGCTTTAAAAATCCCTTGACAAAATTTATCTTGGTGCCTGGAGAATTGTCCTCTATCTCATCCAGAACCTTTGCATAGAGAATGCTCTTTGCACCCTCAGAATGGGGACATGCAGTTTTAACCGTGGGTACTGGAAACAGAGACATGTAGCTCCTGATCTCATAATTGGTGAGTTCATAAAGGGGCTTTGCTCTGGCTACCAGATTATCACCTCCAGGTAGATACGGGCCCTGCCTTGAAAGATATCCAACGTTCCAGTGCAAAAGATTGCCAAGAAGAAATGCAGTCTCGTCATCCAGGTTATGGCCTGTAACTATCACATCGTAACCGTTGTCCACAGCAAATTTGTTCATAAGATACCTCTTGGTCATTCCACAGTATGAGCAGGTACTTCTCCTCGTCCTTTTTTCTCCAATTCCATAACCAACCAAATCACGAAGATTTACCACATGCAGCTCTCTACCAATATAATCACACTGCTCCCTCACAACCCGCTCTGATGCGGATGAATAATCGCCAATACCAAGATTTATATGCAGGCAGGCAAAATTGTACCCAAGTGAGTTGAGTGCTATTGCAGCTGCAATTGCATCTTTTCCCCCGCTTAGCGCAACCAATATACGCGAGTCTCTGGAAAACATACGGTATCTCCTTATGGTGCGCTCAACCT
>JALSPD010000026.1 GCA_026986135.1 DHVE2 group archaeon | reverse complement strand
TATTTCTTTCTCCCTCCAGAGCTTGCAATTACAGGAGCCATTGTTGGGACTGTGGTTGAATTTTTCAACATGCCACCAAATGATAACTTTTCAAATCAACTCTTCATGTCGTTTTTCATTTACTCTTTGAGTGCACTCCTATGAGGGGAACTTTTAAATATTAGCCGTATATATGCGGTGAAAGGTGATATATTATGGCAATTTGGCAGGGTCGCGCACTCAGGAAGATATCTGGCGGTAGGATAAGGATGTCTCGCAAAAAGAGGCGCTATGAGCTTGGAAGAGAGCCTGTTCACACTCATATCGGGGATAGACGCATAAAGATAGTTCGCGTTAGAGGGGGCAACTACAAGGTAAAGGTGCTTCGCGATATATATGTGAATGTTTATAATCCCCAGAGCGGTAAAACAGAAAAGGCAAAAATAATCACCGTGCTTGAGAATCCCTCAAATCCACACTTTGCGCAGAGGAATATAATTACGAAGGGTGCAATCGTGGAGACCTCCCTTGGTAAGGTGCGCATAACCTCCAGGCCCGGGCAGCATGGCGTTCTAAATGGAGTGCTCCTGCAATGAGCGTGATAATCTATCCAGCCTATTTTAATATTCATTATTCTCGTCGTGAAGGGAGACGGGTTCCCAAAAACCTTGCATTTGACGCAAAGCTGGATACCATTGTACGTGCCCTTAGGGATCTTGGCTATGAATTTGTGGTTGAGGAAGACAAAAGATACCCACGGTTCTGGTGGAAGGAGAAAGGAAGAGTTGTGGTAAATACAGAGGAGAAGAAAGGAGAACTTATCATTAAGATCGCAAGGAAGGTGCGAAATATATAAAATAGATTATTTATCCTGTGGAGTCTCAACATCCTCAACAAGCTTTTTGCCTGCCACCACACCGTCCACGGAGTGGATTACCGCACCCAGTTCTTCAATAGCATCTGAAAGTTCCTGAAAGTTTATGTTTATGCCTTCTACAATTACCTTTATATTTTCAGTTTCCTGATCCACCTCACTCAGGATGCAGTTAACACCGCTGACACCCTCCACCCTGCTCAGCTTGAGTGCCACATCCACTATGCTCGGCTTGTGCGGTTTAAGGACGTCAAGCACCAACCTCCTTATTCCATACACATCCCGTTTCATCTGAAACCCCATTGCCAACATAGATATATATCTTTTGTTTGAGGAGATGTAAGATTGCATCCCTATGTGTTACCTTACAACTTCAACGGAAAAATAACACCGAAAAATATTGCATCTTACGAATAATTAGCGTTATGTTTATATACCTCATGCCCCATTCATAACAACATGGCAACTTCAGAGAAGGGTGCTAAAGAAGTTGAAAATAAAGATGTTCCAGAGAAAAAAAAGAAAGCAAAACCCAAAGATATAGGAAAAAAGGTTCTAAAGCCATGCGAGTATGAGATTGTTACAGAGGGAGATATAACAAAGCTTGTTGTTAAAGAATGCAAAAGATGCAAATCCGCTGGAAATCTAACATCAAAAATATGCCTTGGAAGGGTGCTCAGAACCCTTTCTCAGGTTCCCAATGTGGATCTAATTGATCTTGAAAAATACAATGTTCGTGAATATTTTGGAGATAGCATACGTGTGATTAAAAGCATGCTGGAATACGCCCGCACACTTGAAAATCTGAGTATGAGAAATCCCCTTCTGGAATACTTCTCGGATGTACCTGAAAAAGATCGTAAAAAGCTCAGGTGCCCAATATGTCCCCTGAATCCACAGTCTGTATTTATAAGATTGCGTAATGTGTTCACCAACAACATAGAGGAGTTCCCAACATATTTCTACTATGTTGTGGATCAGTTCGGAAGAGAGCCAGTTTATTCTGAAAGATGTAAGAAATGCAGGGCTGCGACCATAGAGGATCTCAACTATGCATTTAAGAAGTATGTTGAATGGCTTGAAGATATTGGAATACCAGTGAATGTTCGTCTGGAGGAGAAAGTACGCACTCCTTTAACCCTACTTGCTTCCGTGAGAAATGTTGGTCTTCAGGTAAGCGGCAAGAGATTAAAGGAGAAACTTGATGAGATTTTCAATAAAGCATCAAGAAGCAGGCCGGGATTCTCCCCTTCATGGATCGTTTTTGATAGGCCAAAGGGAAGCGTTCTTGTTAAGGAGTACGTTGTTGAGGATATCCCTGTTAAGCTATACCGTCTTCCCACAGAGATAGAGGGACTTTATTATGTAGATCCTCCAGAGTACCATATCAAAGAGGAGTATATGCGCCTTATAGAAATGGCAAGAAAAGAGCTATTGGCAGAGTATCCTCGCGGGATGGAGGCACTTAAACCGGGAGCATCAATGAGGTATATAGAGGAAGAGGGTTCAAAACTCATATTCAAACTTGCAAAACTTTACGGTATAAAACTTGGGAAGGATAGAGAGGAGGAAATGGCCACTGTGAATGAGCTTGCAAAGTATCTTATGAAGTACACCGCAGGTTACGGTGTGATGGAGATCCTTTTCAAGGATCCATATATACAGGATATCTATCTTGATGCTCCTGTATCAGATAACAACATCTATGTTATCCTTCAGGGTGGCCTTGGAAAGGGGATACCTGAGAAATTTGTCACGAATATCGTGTTAAGTGAAAAGGACGCAAGAAGTATGATATCCAGGTTCAGGATGGAGAGCGGAAGGCCGTTCTCAGAGGCACATCCTTTACTGGAGATAGATCTGAGACAGTACAAGACAAGAGTTACTGCAGTTGGTCCTCCACTCAGTCCAAGAGGCATTTCATTTGCCTTCAGGCGTCATGCGAGGGTCCCCTGGACTCTTCTTAGGCACATATACTACGAAAGTATCACCCCCATGGGCGCAGGACTTCTCTCATTCCTTATAGATGGTAATGCCACCATGCTTGTAACTGGAAGCAGAAGCGCAGGAAAAACATCGTTACTCAGCTCCATTGCCTTTGAGTTCCCGCAGAGCCAGAGGGTTATTATCATAGAAGATACCCCCGAACTTCCTGCAACATATCTACAGAGCCTGGGTTATAAGGTCCTTCCACTTCTGGTGCGTTCAACATTTGGCGGGACTTCTGAACTGAGTATGGACGATGCACTTCGCCTTGCTCTAAGACTTGGAGAGAGCGCAATTGTAATAGGAGAGGTTAGAGGAAAAGAGGCAAAAACTCTTTATGAGGCAATGCGCGCAGGTACTGCAGGAAGCTCCGTGCTGGGTACCATCCATGCAAACTCGCCCCGCGCGGTTTATGAGCGTGTTGTTTACGACATCGGTATACCTTCTATGTCATTCAATGCCACCGATGTGGTGGTTGTTGCTGGATTCACCAGGCCCAGCGGTCTTCACAGGCAGATAAGAAAGGTTGTAAAGATTTCGGAATACATTAAAGGAAGCGACGGAGAATTCCAGGATCTGATGGTATTTGACATGAAGGAGGGAATGCTCCGAGAAACCGATGTGCTGTATGAGGGAAGCCATCTGATTGAAAGCATAGCAAAGGCATGGGGTATGGACTATGAAGATGCCGTGGACAATATAAGGTTAAGGGCCAAAATCAAGGCTGCCCTTGTAAGAAGGGCTGTTGAAACGGGGAACCTTTCTTATCTTAGTCATTACTGGGTGAGCACGGGTAACAATAAAATGTGGGAGCTCATAGCAAGAGAGGTAGAGGAGGAGGGTGTGGTAGATCATGACAGGGTATTTGAAAGATGGAAGGAATGGTTCTTGGGTCGGTGATGTATGATGCTCTATGAGAAACTCTGCCAGAAGGTAAACCTCATGTTCAGGGAGCAGTCGGAAGCGTTCAGGGACAAGTGGGAAGAAGAGCGTAAAAAGAAGGTGGACGAGGCCCGTAAGAGGTACCTGAAGGCGGAGGAGGAGTACGAAAAAGTAATGAGCATGTACAAGAAGGAAGATATAGAATACAAAAAGGCTTACAGCAAATACATAAGGGAATTCACAAAATACATGCGTGCCCAGACCGAGTATGATCGCAATGACTTTGCACAAACAATAAAATTTGCCAGGCTAAATCTTGAGCCACACCAGATCGTATTCTTTGGTCAGATATTCCTCGTTTTTTCAATACTGTTCTTTGTGATTGTTGATCTTATAGTGTTTCTGTTGAGCCATAATCTTATAATGACATTGTTTGCGGTGCTTTTAACCATTCTTATACCGTTCATGGGCTATTTCTTCATAGTAAATTATCCGTTTATGAGAGCAAACAGCCTTAGAATTAAAATGCTGGGATTCATGCCACAGGCAATAAGTTACATGGTTATGTCACTCTACTTGAATCCATCCCTTGAGCATGCGGTTGCATTCGCAAGCGATAACACTGAAGAGCCCCTTGCAACCGACTTAAAGAAGATTCTGTGGGGCGTTTACCTGAGGGAGCATGACACCATAGAGGATGCCTTCGTTACCTTTGCATACGAATGGGGTAAATGGAACGATAGCTTTAAAAGAGCGTTATACACTCTGCGTGTGTCCTCAATGAGGTCCACGGAGGAAGAAAGAAAAGAGACTCTGGAAAAAGCATCCTCCATAATAATGGAAGGATCAAAGAGAGATCTGATTGCATATGCAGAAGCCCTGTATGTACCTACAATGATTCTTTTCTCCATAGGTGTTATGCTTCCCTTGATATTGGCTTCTTTACTTCCAATCACACCTATTGGAGAGGATATGACATGGCTCCTGGTGGTTCTGTTTGATATCGCTATTCCATTGGGCTTTTACCTTTATGCAAAGAAGATTATTGATGAAAAACCTGTTCTAAGCACCCCTCCTGAGCTGGAGGTGCATATGACCAAGCAGGAAAAGAATATACTTATCGTGATATCTATTCTTGTTGGGGCTGTATTTTTCTATCTTGGGCTGATAACACCCACCTATGTAGGCACGTCATGGTTCCTTTGGGCAGTTTCAATTCCCCTTGGAATATATCTGTTTGTGACCTCATATCCAATGAAGCCAGAGCATGATTCTATAGTTGAAATGAATGATGACTTCCCGGATGCACTCTTCAATGTGGGTAGCAGAGTGGCAGAGGGAGAGCCATTTGAAGTTGCTCTACAGAGGGTAGTGGATCTGATGCGTGGAAGTGCTATTGAGATTCTTTTCCGCAGGATCCTATACGCTCTCAAAACTACAAGAGACAGTCTTGAGGAGATATTGTTTGGACAGAATGGTATTCTGCTGGACAAATCAACCAGAGTGATCAACACCACAATGCGTGTTACCCTGGATGCTATGAGGAAGGATAATTTGACTGCTGGAAATATGATAATAAACATAGCAAACCATCTCAGAGAGATGAAGGGCATTGAGAAGGATATGAAAACAAAACTGAGGAGTGCCACAAGCATGATGCAGATGACAGCACTGTACTTTGCACCTATTACCATCGCAGTAACCCTGGTTCTTTATGCAGTAATTTCCGGAAAACTGGAACAGGTATCTGCAATACTCCCTGAGAATTCCATGTTCAGCATAGGCTTTCTGAAGGTACATCACATAGCCCCATACACATTCTCAATAATAATGATAGTTTATGTCTATCTCACAGTACTTATCACAGGCTACTTCTACAACAACCTGATGTACGGCAATGATCCAATTCAAAACAGATACGAGCTCGCCAAGATGCTATTTACCGCGCCCATACTGTATACCGTCTCTCTGTACTTCCTGGATAAGTTCTTTGCAGGATTCCTCTAAAAATTTTTAATGATTTTTTTATGGTTTCGTAATTTTTGTTTTGATGCGCACTTGGGCGGAAACATTTAAATCTCATGATGCACTTATTAATCGCTTTAAAATGATAAAGCGGGCACATAAAAGATGGAAAAAGGACGAGGTTATATCGTTATTTGATCCTGTAATAGGAGAGTGGTTTTCAAAATTTGAAAAGCTAACCGAACCTCAGGAATATGCCATTCCCTTGATACATAGGGGTAAGAATGTTCTAGTGTCCTCACCCACAGGTAGCGGAAAGACACTCACCGCGTTTATGTCAATTATAAACGAGCTGTTCCTTCTTGCTAAAAAGGGAAAGCTTGAAGATAAGATATACTGTGTGTATATCTCGCCCCTAAAGGCCCTCGCAAACGATATCCACAGGAATCTGGAAGTGCCTCTTGAAGAAATAGAGAAGCTTGCACTCAAAAAAGGAATTAAGATTCCAAAGATCAGGATAGCCGTACGTTCTGGGGATACAAGCACCTCAGAAAGACAAAAAATGCTTAGAAAGCCACCCCATATTTTTATCACCACTCCAGAATCCCTTGCCCTGGCCCTTACCGCTCCAAAATTCAGAGAGAAATTCAAAGAGGTAAAGTATGTAATTGTTGATGAGATCCATGAACTTGCAAATAATAAACGGGGTGTTATGCTTTCTCTGAACCTGGAACGTCTTGCGTACTATGCAGGTGAATTTCAAAGGATTGGCTTAAGTGCTACTCAGGCGCCTCTGGAAGATATTGCAAGATTTTTAGGGGGATACAACGGAGACCAGGAGAGAGAAGTATGGATTGTGGATGCAAAAATCAGAAAGGATATGGACCTCAGGGTGATAACTCCCGTGGAGGATCTCACTCTGACACCCTACGAGGTGGCCAGTGAAAGAATGTACGATATTCTTGTTGATATGATTAGAAAACATCGTACCACATTAATATTCACAAACACAAGAAGCGGCACAGAGCATGTAGCATATAAATTAAAAGAGAGGGGCGTTGAAAAATTAGAGGCGCATCACGGATCACTTAGCAAAGAAACAAGACTTCGTGTTGAGCGTGATCTTAAGGATGGAAGGCTGAAATGTGTAATTTCATCCACATCACTGGAACTGGGTATTGACATTGGCTACATTGATCTTGTGGTCCAAATTGGATCGCCTAAAAGCGTTGCCAAAGGTCTTCAAAGGATCGGCAGAAGCGGACATGCATATGGAGCCACTGCAAAGGGCAGGTTTATGGTATTTGAACTTGATGATCTTGTTGAATGTACCACCCTTGTAAAATGTGCATATGAGGGAAAGATAGATAGAATAAGGATTCCAAAAAACTCCTTGGATGTGCTTTCGCAGGTCCTAGTGGGTATGAGTCTGGAGAAGAGATGGGATGTAGATGAGGCATACGGGATTATCAGAAACTCTTACTGCTACCATGATCTCCCGAAAGAAAAGTTTCTGGAGGTACTTAATTATCTTGGGGGGCATGTCCTGGGCGATGTTTTTTACTCCAAGATATGGTTTGATCCAGAAGAGGGCAAATTTGGAAGAAAAAAAACTTCCAGGATGATATTTTTTATGAATCTGGGCACCATACCTGATGAGGCAGATTATCTTGTTGTGGATGTTGAAGGAAAACGTCTGGGTGATTTGAGTGAGAAATTTGTGGAAAAACTACAAAAAGGTGATGTTTTTGTCCTGGGTGCTAGAGCATATGAGGTGGTAAGGATAACATCCACCCGGGTGGTTGTTAGAGATGCTACAGGCAAGAGGCCAACGGTGCCATCGTGGGTGGGTGAGATGCTTCCCAGATCCTTTGATTTGAGTATTGAGGTTGGTAAATTCAGGGAATGGGTTGAGAATAAAATCCAGGAATTAGGAAAGGAAGAAACTGTTAAGCTACTTATTAAAGAGTATTACCTTTCACAGGAAGGGGCAAGGAGCATAGTATCCTACATATCAGAGCAAATGCATTATGCTGTTCCAACACACAGAAGGGTTGTAATTGAAGGTTACGTGGACCAGTCAGGAAAGTACAACATCATATTTCATTTTCCGTTTGGAAGAAGAGTAAATGACGCCCTTTCAAGGGCCTATGCATTCAAGATAAGTGAAAGATACGGTGTAAATGTGGGTGTTAGCATTACAGACGATGCATTTATGCTTACAAGTAAAAAGAAGATTCCACTTGATACCATAAAGGATTTGCTTGCATCTGAAGAACTTGAGGATGTGTTAAAAAAGGCAGTATTCAATACTGAACTGTTTAAGCAGAGATTCAGGCATGTGGCTACAAGGTCATTTATGGTTCTTAGAAAATATAAAGGCAAAAACATAAGTGTTGCAAGGCAGCAACTGAGAAGTGAGAAAATACTCAGGATTCTTAAGGACATACCAGGATTTCCAGTGATGGAAGAGACCTTCAATGAAATTCTCAATATAGCAATGGATATGCCCAACGCAAGAAAGGTTCTTGAAGGGATAGAAGAAGGATCCATAAAAGTGCGATTATTAGATTACAGTGATACCCCAAGCATATTTGCCCACAGTATAATTCTGGTAGGAATATCAGACATAGTTCTTATAGAAGACCGTAGCGCACTACTCAAGGAATTGCATTTGAAGCTTCTGGAGAGAATCATACCAAGCGATGAAGTAGAATTTACGTTTTCTGAGAGCGAAATTAGAGAGTACTTCAAAAATAAGATTAGAATCAAAAACATCGGCGATATTATAAATTTTGTTGAAAGAGCGCCCGGTGTGGACATTCTTCACCGAAGAGGGATCAACATTTATGATTATTCCGATATTGATGAGGAGGATCTTAGAAGAGAGGTTGAAAAATTAGTTTGGGATGGAAAGATAGTATCAGTATATTCCACCAGACTACTCTGGACAACAGAATCCATGTACCCTGTGTTTTCAACATTGTACGCGAGAGATTGCAACAAATCAATTACATGGGATGGAGTACTGGAAGCGGAAGAGATAGCCCGAAAAAATGGTTTGAAGAGATCAGAGGCAATGGATATTCTCAAGTGCATGGAGCACGGTTATCTGGCAGGTAGAAAGTTTAAAGATGGAAGATTTTACTGGTATATTAGAGAACCTGTAAAGATTGAAAGGGACTACGCTTTGGAAATTTTGATAAGAAACTTACTTTATTTCAGAGGACCAATCACATTTGAGGAGATACTGTACACACTAAAAATAAATGAGGAGGACATACGAAGAATACTCAAATACATGGTAGACGAGGGCACCGTGGTAAAGGGCAGATTCCTGATTGGCTATGGGGAACAGTATATGCTGAGGGAAGACTATGACGCACTTCGTAAGAAAAGAGGTATGAAAAAGGATGAGGTTATGCATTTCAGGGCTGAAAGGATAATACGAAAGATGAGTTGTGATGAGTTCTTTGATAATTTTTTGGTTGTGTTTAACCCAAATACATTAAAAATTCGCGGGTGCTACGAAGAATTTCTCAATATGATTAAAAATGGAGAGGTTGCGTATGGCCGCTTTTTGGGCGGCAGATTATGCTATGCTCCCAAGAAAAATATACCTATTTTTGCAGGTGCGTATAGACGGGAAGGCCTTACAGATAAAGATAGAAAAATATTGAGCATAATTGCAGCTCTAGGTGAAAAGGCCACGATAAGGAATATTGAGAAAATGAGTACCTTCTATCCCAGCGAAGTAAGGAGGATTATTGAAAAACTTGAGAAAAACATATACGTGTACAGGGAGGTCACCTCGCTGATGGACACTCCAAGATATCCATTTAGAGCAGTGGTTTATGAGAGTAAGGGTGACGAAGATAGTTTAATTAGAAGGATAATTAGGGGGTACGGCCCGTTATCCAGGACCCAAGTGGAATGGTACACCGGGCTTAATTTCAAGCATGGAGATGAGTACAAAAAGGTGAATATAGAGGGCACATGGTATTATTATCATTTAGCAGTAAATGAACCCACCAGAGAGATAAAAGAGATAATACCCAGAGAGGATCCGTTCTCCTATCCCATACTGCACAATCTCTATGATTCATTTCCTGAAATATACAGTTATTTGCTTGTTCACAACGGAAAAATAATTTCTACGGGTGATGTGAAAGACCGCCATGATCATCTCTATGTTGAGAGCGTACTTGGAGATCAAGAGGATTTTCTCAGGACACTTGGTAAAAAATGGACAGTGATAACATCGGTGCCCCAGGAAGAGGGTTACCATAAGGTAGGTGATTATTACATTTCTGATGATGCCTCCAGTAAAATGTTTTCCAGGAGTAAAATAATAGCGTACATACTATGGAAGAACAGAGTAATTCCTAGAAGATTTCTTAAAACACCCCTTGATGTGGCCAGATTTTTAATGGTTGTTCACTCAGATAGGGAAATGATCAGGGCATTCAAAAAAATAAAGCTGGAGAAGTATTACCATTCGGAACTTATTTATGAAATTGTGGATTTAAATGGGGAGAGGGGATTTGCAACTATGGAGACCGCAGCTATTTTTCAGGCAATAAAGGGGATGAAGATGGATAAGGATATGGAAACTGTCTATCATATCTTTGAAGAAAACAGAAAGATGAGTATTAGAGAATTGCTTCAGGAATCTCCTCTTGGAATGGAAAGAACATATAAAGCCATAGACAACTTGCTTTTGGGTAACTATATTGCAAAGCATCCCTCTGGATACATCATAGTAAAAAGTAAATATCCCAAGACACTGGCGGTGGATAGGTTTGTAGAATCACTGCACGATATGTTTGGTGTTTTAAATGTTAAAATAATCACCGAATTCGGTGGTGGATACATTCATCCAATAGAATCTTTATATTCCTTAGAAAAACTTGAACTTTCAAAGGGTGGATATCTGAATGATGGTTGGATTTATTACCTTGATGAGAGCGAGATTGAGTCCTTTGAATGTGAATTCTGTGCAGAAAAACCATTTGTTTTTGATCCTAAAGATCCTCTATCCAGGTTCTTACGTACACTTTTTAACCTGAAATATGAAGGTTTTGTAGTGGTGAAAGATGATTTTGTGGGAACAGTTAAAGCCACAGGAAAAAGAAAGATAAAAATTTCAAAGGCATATCCTGAAGAAGCAAGGGAGATTTTTGAGAAGGCTATGAATCTTCCTCCTTAAGTGTATTAACTATCTCCACACTTCTGCTGGCACCTATTCTATTTGCTCCTGCTTCAATCATTGCCAGTGCTTCATCAGCAGTATGGATCCCACCTGCAGCCTTAACACCCATCCCCTCACCAACGATTGAACGCATAAGTTTTACGTCCTCAACCTTTGCTCCAGCGGTTCCAAATCCTGTTGAAGTTTTCACAAAATCGGCTCCAGCTTTCTTTGCAATCTCACATGCTATTTTTTTCTCCTCGTCGGTGAGGTAGCAGGTTTCAATTATCACCTTTACTATGGCATCCATTGAGTGAGCAGCATCTACCACCGCTTTTATGTCTCTCTCTACAGCATCGTAGTCTCCATCTTTAAGAGCACCTATATTGATAACCATATCAATCTCGCTGGCTCCATCCTTAATCGCCATTATGGCCTCCTGCACCTTGACTTCCGTATAAGTTGCACCGAGGGGGAATCCTACAACAGAGGCAATCTTAATATCAGTATCCTTTAAAAATTCCTTTGCATCTCTTACTCTAGCTGGATTTACGCATACTGCATAAAAGCCATATTCTTTTGCCTCCTCACAAAGCCTCTTTATGTCATCTCTGGTGGCATAAGCTTTCAGGTTAGTGTGATCTATATATTTTGCAAGTTCCCTGCGATTCATAGGATGGGAATTGCAAACTCTCTTTTAATATTTTTTATAGATTTTATAGCCCGCCTGCGGGGATTCCCCTCATTTTTCAGGGAATGCCAGCCTGACGGGCCATGCTCCTCATGGATTCACAATAAATAAATTGTTGCCTTAAATGGTGATCAACGGTTGAAGTCCTCAAGTTCCGTGGCAAAATTGATATACAAGGTTACATTTAGTCTCTGAAATGCTTACATTAATCTACTTTGTTCTTGCCACAGCAATAAGCTTTATAATTGCGGCAAACAACTCTGCGGGAAGTATAGGTACTCTTTACGGATCAAGGATTACTTCATATTATAAAGCGGCAATAATTGCAGGCTTCTTTGTGATGCTCGGAACATTTTTTGAAGGATGGAAGATGTCCGGTACTATTGGCGGTGGGCTACTCCCGGAACCCCTATCAATGGAGATGTCTTTGATGGTTCTTCTAGCTACTGCAATTCTTTTGATGCTATTTACCCTGTTTTCCATACCTCTATCCGCGTCTCAGATACTCGTGGGATCCATACTAGGAGTAGCCGTGGCATTTTCAATGGAGTTGAATGGAGAATTTTTAGCGCTAATAGTGTTTTCCTGGGCTATGAATCTTCTTGTATCTCTTGTACTGGCTATTGTTATTTACACCATTTTAGCAAGGTTAGTTAAGAGGATCCACATATTTTCATTGAGTAAATTCTACACACTCTCTCTTTTTATAAGCAGCGCGTTTATTTCGTACACTCTGGGTGCCAATACCATAGGTTTGATAGCATCTCTGGATCTATCCGCCATTTCAATAATCACGACAGGCATAGCTGCAATGATTGGTACGATTCTCTTAGGTAGGAGAACAGTAATAACCGTGGGCAGTAAAATCACAAATCTGGATCCCCCAAGGGCATTTTCCGCTCAAATTGCAGGGGCCATCGTTGTGGAGATCTTCACCCAGTTTCATTTCCCTGTGTCAATAACCCAGGCCATTATCGGAGGTGTAATTGGAACAGGATTGATTAAAGGGTATAAAGAACTGAATAAAAAGACTCTTAAAAATTTTGCCTTGTCCTGGGGCTTTGCACCTATAATGGCATTCGCATTGACATATCTCCTAGTCAAAGTGCTATTTTTGCACTTATAAGTATGATTACATCTGAGGCATCCTCTGCTTTATCGCTTATAGCGTCAATCCAAAGTATTAACTTTTCAAGTTGAAGTATTGATAGAATATCAACAATATTCTTTTCCTGGGTGTAAAGTTTCCGAAGTATCTCCAGCTTCAGATCATCCGCGGCACTTTCGTATTTTTCTACTTCATGTGCCTTTTCCACGGCTTTTTCAACGTTACCTTTGAGTAGCTCCATGGCTGATTCATTCAGTGTCTCCACACTTTTTTTAGTGACGGAAAGGTACTCCATTATTTTGCATGATTTCAGAAATTCTATTGCTTCCTTTGAAGGTCTTCTTAAAGATATGATCCTGCTCACCTGCTGGATTCTATCAATTACTTTATCAATCTGCTCAGATAAATTTATAAATATGGCCCTATCGGTGGGGAAAAGAAGTCCTTCGGAGAAAAGATATTCGTTTTTTCTTCTCAGAGAATCGCCCTCTCGCTCTTTTTCATATATTATTCCTTCAATTTTAACAATTTCATCCCAGTCCTCACGCAAAAGGGCCTCCACCTCTTTTATAAAAAGATCCATGCACTCAAGGGCTATATTGGAGTGTTTCTCGTATATGCTTATTGCCTCCTTCTCCTTCTTTGATTTGAACATTAGAGCCACCGCCGGGAATCGAACCCGGGACCTCCACCTTACCAAGGTGGCGCTCCACCGGCTGAGCTACGGTGGCATGCAATTGCCCGTAATGTATTCCTATAAAAAAAGTTTTCTTTCACCTGGTATGTTGAATTTAAAATGGAGAGCGAGATCACTTTGCCCTTTAAATCTCCAGAATCCCGATATGCGAAATGATTTAATATTTCCTGGAGATTAGTCACTTATGCTTTATGTGGAGATAAATGGGATAGGTTTCCATAACCCACTTATTCTTGCCTCAGGAATACTGGATGAATCTGGAGATACCATGAAAAGGATCGCATCACTTGGTGCTGGTGGTCTGGTAACAAAATCCGTTGGTATTAAAGAACGACAGGGGTATCCCAATCCTGTGATATATGAACTCCCTAATGGGATGGGATTACTAAACGCAATAGGACTTGCAAATCCAGGCATTGATTCATTTGAAGAGGAGATACATCTGGCCCTTGATAGCGGTGTTCCTGTAATAGGTAGCATTTTTGGTGCTGATGAGGAGGAGTTTGCGTATCTTGCAAAAAAGATGGAAGAGTATGGGGTAAATGCTGTGGAGCTTAATCTCTCCTGCCCGCATGCCAAGGGATATGGCATGGAGATTGGTGTGGACCCTGATCTTGTGGAGAGCATAGTAAAGGAGGTTAAAGGCAGGGTAAACATTCCTGTATGGGCAAAATTGACCCCGAACACCCACAGAATTGTGGAAATCGCAAAATCTGCGGAAAATGCAGATGCACTTGTGCTTATAAACACAGTTAAGGGCATGGTTATTGATGTTGATGCCAGGATGCCTGTCTTAAGCAATGGATTTGGAGGGCTCTCTGGTCCATGTATAAAGCCAATCGGTGTACGTGCGGTTTATGAGGTAAGCTCGGAGGTGGATGTGCCTGTGATAGGTGTGGGAGGAATTACCACAGGAAAAGATGTTCTTGAGTACATAATGGCCGGTGCTATGGCTGTTGAGATAGGCACTGCGATTTACCTTAGAGGAATTGATGTTTTCAGAAAAATTGAAAAGGAATTAAAAGATTGGTTATTGAAAAATGAAATTAAGAGCATAACTGAACTTGTGGGCGTGGCACAGAGGCGATGAAAATGTACAGGGTCGTAGAAATAGAGAGAATCAGGCAGGAGGCCAGAAATGTGAAAACCTTCAGATTTGCAGACGATTCATCCCCCCTACCCGGACAGTTCTATATGATATGGATTCCTGGAGTTGACGAGTTTCCTATGAGCATATCCTACACAGGTGCTCTTAAGGGATTCACTGTTAAAAAAATCGGTCGGGGCACCTCCAGAATGCACGATCTGGAACCTGGAGATAAAATATGGATAAGAGGTCCGTATGGACGCGGTTTTCATATTGACAAAAGAAGAAAGTCCCTTGTTGTGGGTGGTGGATCCGGAATGGCTACACTTGGACCATTGATTGAAGAGATTAAAGGAGATGTAATAATTGCCGCTAGAACCAAAGAGGAGCTTATTTTCACCGAAAGATTTTCACATCTAAACCCGTGGATTGCCACAGACGACGGATCGGCAGGATTTAAAGGATATGCCACTGATCTTGCTAGAAAACTTGTAGAGGAGAGAGAGTATGATATAATCTATGCCTGCGGTCCTGAGCAGATGATTAAGGGGCTCGTTGATCTTGCCTTTGAAAGGGATATAGACATTCAGGTTTCCTTGGAGCGTCTTATGAAATGTGGCATAGGCATTTGTGATTCTTGCAGTATAAACGGATACAGGGTTTGCGTTGACGGTCCGGTATTCTTCAAAGAGGAATTGAAAAATATGGACGAGCTGGGAAAGGTAAGAAGGGGATGGTCAGGTAAAAGGGAGGTTGTCAGGTGAAAACTGCCATACATGTAAGAAACCTTGAAAAATGGTATGGCAAAAAGCATGTGTTAAAAGGACTTAACCTTGAAGTGAAGGCGGGGGAGATCTTCGGCATTCTGGGACCCAACGGTGCTGGAAAGACCACATTGATAAAGGTACTCACAGGGCAGACTGGTGCCCATGGTGATGTTAAAGTTGCTGGAGTGGATCCCATTAGAAATCCTGTGGAAGTACGCAAAAAAGTTGGTATAGTACCTGAGAGTGAGAGTGTACCCAATTACCTGACCGTTGAAGAGTATCTTCTTTTCGTAGCCAGAGTCCGTAATTTACCTCAAACCAGGGTGGAAGAAGCCATAATGAAATTTCATCTTGAAGACTACAGGAGAGTAATCTGCAGGGATCTTTCCAAGGGAACAAAACAGAGGTTGATGTTTGCAGCAGCCCTGATGCACGATCCTGAGGTTCTTTTTCTTGATGAACCCTTTATAAATCTTGATCCTGTATATCAGAGAGTTATGAGAAAAATACTGGAAGAATACATTGCTGGAGGGGGTACCATATTTATGGCAACGCACATACTTGAGATGGCTTCACGACTCTGCACACGAGTTGGAATATTACTGGATGGAAGAGTTGTTAAGATAATAGAGGATCTCAAAAATCTGGAGGAGGTTTTTCTTAAGGAGGTGGGATATGCTTAAGTACTTTTTAATTGAGGAGTATCGCAGACACCTGTCATTGGCAAAAAGATACTCTTTTTTTGTATTTCCAGCCTACGTAATGTTTTTCACTGCAGTCGGTGCCGTTTTTATAAATGATGTATTGTCCCTTTTCAACTATCGCCAGTTTGTGAGTCTGGTGATGATAACCACATTCATATACGGGTTCGGAGTTGGATCCTTTGAGTTTCTTGGAAGAAGCTTTGAGGGATTCAACCTTGTAAACACTTCTGCAATTCTTCCCCTATCCACAAGGAAAACCTATCTGATGGCTTACATGAGGGATGCAATATATTACACTCTTCTATTCATACTTCCCATGTACGCAGGTTTGATAATCTCACTTCCTATATCCGGGCTTTCAGTAAATCAGGTGAGTTTTTTTGCAGTTACGGTGCTACTATCAATGTTTATGGGTTACTCAGCATCATACCTATCATTTTCACTGTATTATATTTTAAAACCTCTCTACTTTGCTTTTCTTTTAGCCATATTTGCATATCTCATAATGGGATATTTCGCAAAAATTCCATTTTTTCCTGTGGAATTGCAGATCACCAAAGCACCCGTTTACTTTTTTCTTTCTATACTCTTCATAGCTATCCTGTTTATTTCTGCCTATTCTATTACCCCTTCTGAGTTTAAGGGTCAGTCCAGAGAGCGAAAGGAAAGATTTACCGCCTACAAAAAATATTTCCGAGATGTTTTACTAACCAAGGAAATGCTGGATGTTATTAGAGGAGGTATCCTGTTAAAATCCACACTTACTTATTTTCTACCCATGATCCTTCTCTTCATTTTTGTAAGAATTCTCAGCGGGGTATCCAACAGAGAGATCTACTCGCCCATATCACTTAGCGTAATGCTTTCCATATTTTCTACCGTAGTTTATAGCTGGCTCACCATAATGGACGATTATAGATACATGGCCAATCTTCCACTGGCATCATGGGACATAATAAAAACCCATATGGTTACCCATGTTATTATCGTATCCATGGTTTCAGTCCCAATTATAGTTTTTCTTAATGCATCCACCCTGTCCATGATGGTCCCATCCTTTGCCCTATTTTACCTAAATGTCTTCTATCTCCTTAGCATAACCTCTTATCTAGCAGGGTACAGAGTTACAAGCATGCTATTTGATCCTGAAATAGTTATGAAATTCAGCCTGTACAGCGTGGTTCCGGGTATAATCTTGACCATATCAAGTCTGGATCAGGGCATCTACAGCACGATGATTATAATCCTTACATCAGTTTCAATGATTGCAATTTCAATTTTTGTTTTGAAAAGATCAAGAAAAAAATGGGTGTATTTTGATTAGTTTTATTCTTTTTCTCTGTTAAACACAAAGTACAGCACAAAGATTGATGCCACAAGCACGCCTATTATTATATATCCCTCGTACTTGTTCCAGAATTCCTCCTGGGTAAGTCCAGGATGGGAGCTGGCATCTCCAGGAAGAGTTCCTGCATTTAGCTCTTCATAGTTGGTGTATCCATCGCCATCTGAATCAAGATCGTATGTATAGTTTAGAGCCTCAATAACCACACGCGCATAGTTATTATCCCATTCATTCAGAGTGTGCTTTTCAATGCCCCTTACGAAATCAAGACCATAGGGATTAAGACCAGTATTGGAGGAATCAAACAGAAGCTCCTTCATCATTCCTGACCAGTCATACCCCTTGATCCTTCCCTGAATAATAGGGAATATCTCTACCCATTGTTTCTCCGTGATATTTGTGCTGGTCCCATCAGAAAAATATACTGTTATGGTGGGATACTTCTGCTTCTCATCCTGAGCGTTTGCCAGCGGGACAACAAGCGCTATAGCAAGTAGTAGTGAAATCACCACGCGTTTCATCCTTTGAGAGGATGATCGCTGAGTATTTAAAATTTATGTGAAAAAAAGAAAAAAGATGGGAGTGGCGGCGTCATCGTCTCTTTATGATGGCCACGATGGCAATGATAACGAGGAGAATAACGGCAATTATTGCACCCATATACATTGGATTCCCCATTATCTCCGTGGAAATGCTCTTTGGTTCGCTTGAAACATCCACCTCATGCTCTGAGAAGTGAGGTATATACACGAGGACGGTTACCTCACTGGTGCCGTTGATAACCGTGTACTTTCCTTCGTTACCACCTGCAAGAACCTCGCTATCGCTGGTATATTTAAGTTCCTTTCCGTCAAGTTTCACAACAATTCTGTGATTTTCATCGTATTGAAGATCTTCCCTGTTTACTGTAATCATCATAACCTT
>JALSPD010000025.1 GCA_026986135.1 DHVE2 group archaeon | reverse complement strand
CTTTTAAGGTTTTTATTGAATATTTCATACCATCTTAAATCCGAAGGCGACAGTTCTCCCTTTTCACCTGCTTCAAAAACATCCCTTGGGGGTGAAATTACTATTGGTGAAAGTGTTTTAAACCTCATTCTATCTTTAATCTCAGGCTCTTTTAAAATTTCCACCTCCTGAACAGGAAACATCTCACTGCCCACATACACTGTTCCAAAACTGAGAACTCCCGTAACCAAAGCCTCCATTATATCTCTCCGGTGAGTTGAGAAGATAAGATGACCATCCTCCCTATTAAAAATCAGGGTAATCCTATTCTCCACATGGCCAGGATTGGCTATCTCTGAGAATGTGTAAGGTTTGAAATCAAGAGAATCGTGAATCTCCCTTGCAAGTTGCTCATCACCTTCACGAATGGCATTGTAGATATATGATGAAAGAAGATAGTGATAATCCACAGGCACACTTTTTCCACGCATACCCCCCATAGTGATCCTGCAACGCATAGTAGCCATACGACTTTTTGGTATTTTATCCTTGCCATTCAGCGCTGTAATCCCACAGATACGGGCCATACTTCACAATTCTTCTCCACAATTCACGACATTTGCAATCAAGATCCTGAAGATAAGATAGGTCCTGATGCCATGAGTATTCGTAAATTGCCTTCAACACGCGATCATCGCATTTGCCACAGTTATGCGCTCCTCTTTTAGTGCCCCCTGCGGTGGGATACGATACGATCTCCCCAGCACCATGGGTTCTTTCAAGCACCTCAACAACGCTCCAGAGCCAGGGGGGTCTATACTCTCCCCGTGACCAGAGATATTCCACCAGTGTGTTTCTCTGAATGTTCATGGGATTCAGAGATATCTGCTCAGAATACTGCGATGCAAATTCAATTGATTTCACCGCTTCCAGTATTGCCTCTCCCTCGCTCATGAATGGGGGCTTGAGAAGAATGTATGTTTTAACTGGGATTTTCGCTTCATTGAGACGCGTCGCCGCCTTAACATAATGACGCACAAGAAAACCTTTGTTTATTCTGAATATCAGTGTTTTATCATTGGCACTTTCAAGGCCGAGGGCAACCATTACATTTCCAAAGCCCCTTAGAAATTCAATCTTATCTTTATTCACAAACTCGGGACGGCTCTCCACTATAACACGCTCAGCACTGGAAAATTCTCTCAGTATCTCCTCCTGCACCCGCGCAGGCACCTCATTATCGTCCAGAAAGCTTCCAGAGGTGTATATCTTAACCAGTTTTTCACCCCTGTACCTGCTCTTTGCCTCCCTTATCTGGTTCATCAAATCATCCTCAGAGATTTCAGGTGATGTGTCGTTGTAATATCCGCACATTGAGCATCCGGAAATCTTTGCCCATTTGCATCCGGAGGTTCTAAGGATTATAACGAAGGAGTCAACAACCTCACCATTAAGGCGATCCCTTTCAGTCCATGCCCCAATAAGATTCTTCCTCTCCGTTCTCCTTCCCTCTCTTCTCAGTTGCGTTATAAGTTTAACCACATCACTATGCATAGTAATACTCCCCTCTGCTCTTCTGATCCCTGTCGTTGAAACTACCGGGCTTGTTTATGCGTGGTCTATTAGTGTCTCCATCTCTCCTGAAGGTTATTCCCACATTCTTGAGGAAGAGATTCATCCCATCGCGCATTGAAAATGGACCTCTGGCGATGCCATGGCGTCCTGGCTCACCGCCAAAAACCATGATGCTATCCGCAATTATGTCTATGAAGTACACATCGTGGTCAACTATCATTGCACTCTTGCCGAGATTTTCCATGTATCTCCTTATCACCTTGGCAGCAATCATCCTTTCATTTGAATCAAGGTACGCGGAGGGTTCGTCCAGGAGATATAGATCCGCATCCAGGCCGAGAGCAATTGCAATTGCAAGACGCTGCATCTCACCGCCCGATAGGTTCTTCACCTCCTTGTTGTAGAGGTACTTCAGCCGCAGTGGATGGAGCACCTCCGCACGGTAGAAGTTGTTCAGCATCTTCTCTTTAAGGGTGAAATTGAGCAGTTCTTCCACTGTACCGTCGTATTCGCTCTTTATGTACTGCGGCTTGTAACTCACTTTTATCTCATCCCTGGCTCCGCCGCGATCTGGCTTAATCACGCCTGCAAGAATCTTCACGAAGGTTGTCTTACCTGTGGCATTGGGACCCACTATGCCCACAACCTCGCCTATCCTTATCTCTCCTGGGTGGACCTCAAGGTGAAAATCCCTGTATTTTTTCTCGGTGTAATCCCATGATATGAGCACCGGGAGCTCGCTCTTTCTCTTTGGTGGATGCACCACAAACTCAATGCGCCAGTCCCTGAACCTTATGTTCTCATCCCTGAGATAGCCCTGCAGATAGGAATTTATCGCATTTCTGGTATTTCTTACATTGGAAACGATACCGTAAGCGCCTTCGCTACCGTACATTATGTGAATCACATCTGCGATGAAATCCATTATGGCAAGATCGTGCTCCACCACGAACACAATCTTCTCGGAAGACAGTTCGCGGATAACCCTGGCAACATTTAGGCGCTGATATATATCAAGATAGCTTGATGGCTCGTCAAAGAAGTACACATCCCCCTCCTTAAGCAATGCAGCGGCTATTGCAACGCTCTGAAGCTCACCACCACTTATCTTATCCACCTCTCGCTCCAATGTATTCTCTATGTTTAGCATCCTCGCGATCTCGTCCATCCTTCCAGAATGATCCGCCTTTTTCAGAAGATCCTTAACCTTCCCCTTGAAGACCATGGGGATCTTATCCACATACTGCGGTTTCACCACGGCCTTTATCTCACCATCGCGAATTTTGGCAAAATACGAAGCCATTTCTGTGCCTGAGAAGAACTCAATGACCTTATCCCAATCACCCTGAGCGTTGTAATCGCCAAGATTGGGAATCAGCGTACCTGAGAGAATCTTTATCGCGGTGGATTTCCCTATGCCATTGGGACCTAGAATACCAACCACCTTATCCTTCTGTATGCGCGGCAGCCGATAAAGGCGAAATCCGTTCTCACCGTACTGATGTATCAGGTCCTCACCAAGTTCCTCGGGAAGCCCAATGATCTTCACCGCCTCAAAGGGACATTTATGGGCACATATGCCGCATCCCTCGCACAGTTCTTCAATTATCCTCGGATACCCCTTCTCCGTTATGACCACGGTATCAGTTCCCATTCTAACAGGGGGACAGTATGTTCTGCACTCATAGTTGCACTTTTTAAACTGGCACCTGTCCTGAATAACAACAGCAATGTGCATAGGGTCACCTCAGTTCCTGGCCCAGATTTCGTCGGGGAGCTCTTCGTATATCTCGGCCACATCCTCCTCCTCAACTTCCTCCTCAACCTCGCCGTTCGCAAGCTCCCGTATGCGGTCCTTATTCAAAACCCAGTAATGTATTCTCCACTCTCTTCCATCCCACAGCGTTGTTTCCTCACGCTCAGTTTCTAGGATATCAAGGTCCTCCAGAAGATAGAATGTATCGCGATCCTCCGGTTCAAGCATGTTATCAATTATCCGGTCTCCGAATCCGAAGAAATTCATAACATGAATTGCAGTCATCATGGCCTCCTGAAAACTAAGGGTCCTCTTTGGTCTCCTGAGGCCATTCTGTATCGCTCTGGCGAGCATGTCGATGGTTATTGTAGTATACTCATACTCCTCGTCCACTTTCCGTCACTCCTATGCAATTGTGATATTACTAAATCAGCGTATATAAACGTTTCGGAACCGAGGTGGGTAATTTCGTGCTGAAAATAAATCTTTCGTGACATCTGATATCATGGTACCTCAGGGAAAAGATATAAATTTGTGAGGCTGTACAGATAAATATGCTCTGTATTGAATGCGGAAAAAGGGAGGCAAAATATGACGGTTTATGCGAGGAGTGCTTCCTTAAGAGAGTAAAATTTACAGAGTTGCCCAGGCATATTGAGATTGTAGTATGCCCACACTGCCATTCTGTAAAGTTCGGAAGACACTGGGAATCTACAGATATAGAGGATGCAATATACAGAATTGTAGATCGCTCTCTTAGGTTTAACCACGAATATGATTCCTATGAGCTTCAGGTATCCCATGGGGAAATTGAAGGAGAATTCATTGTTGAGGCTGCAGTAAAAATAAAGATGGGCGATGTGTCTGCAGAGGAGACACATGTAGTCAATATGCACATTCACCACGAATCATGTCCGCGATGCAACCGGTTTTTTGGAAATTATTTTGAAGCCATACTTCAGGTGAGAGGAATGAGAGAGAGGGAAATCAGTGAGGTTCTCAACTTTGTATACGAGAGAATTGAATACCATGCAAATAGAAACGAGAATCTCTTCCTTACTAAAGAGGTTGAAAAAAAGGAAGGTTGGGATTTTTACCTGAGCGACAAAAGAGAAGCAAAGAAAATTGCAAAGGAGATATGCCATAAATATGGCGCATCCCTTAAAGAATCACCTCAGCTTGCGGGAAGAAAAGATGGAAGAGACCTATACAGGGTAACGTACTCAGTGCGTCTTCCAGATTACAGAAAAGGGGATGTGGTAGAAATAGAGGGAGAACCGTATCTTGTGGATAGCATATCAGGCACCTACATTCGCGGAATATCCCTGAAAGATGGCCGCCATAAAAGATTTGATTCAAAAAGACATTCAATCAAGCTTTTAGTGAAAAGCGATGAATTTGAGAGGGCAATAGTTGTTTACTCACGAGGTGAAGAAACACAGCTTCTGGACTCAAATAATACAATCCTGGAATTAAGAACACCTCTTACTCTGAAGGATGGTTCCACCGTAAAAATAGCAAGAGTTGGAGATGATGTGTATGTGCTCCCAGAATGAGGTAGTCGTGATAATAGCCTTCAAAAACGAAAAATTTTT
>JALSPD010000024.1 GCA_026986135.1 DHVE2 group archaeon | reverse complement strand
CTTGACTCTCTCATTGAATCATACTCCCACAAGAAGGTGTACAAATTTCTCCATCTGCCAGTGCAAAGCGGCGATGATCGTATTCTAAGAGCAATGAATCGGGGATATTCTGTGGATGATTTCCTGAATATAGTGCGGGAATTTCGCAGGAAGATTCCAGGTTTGATGCTCTCCACCGATATCATAGTGGGGTTTCCAGGGGAGAATGGGGAGAGCTTTGAAAATACCATGGAGCTGATAAGAGAGATAAGACCAGAGATACTCAACATAACCAGATTCTCTCCCAGACCAAAGACACCCGCATACAGATGGAAAAGGCCATCAACCAACGATGTTAAAAGATGGAGCAAAGAACTTAGTGAGCTTCATTACAGCATTATTGAGGATATAAACAGGGGACACATAGGCAAAAAAATTCGCGTGCTTGTTCCCCAGCGCGGAAAGAGGGGGAATTACATTGGGAGAACGGATGAATACAGACCAGTGATACTCAGAAATGCGCCCCTGGGAGAGTTCGTTGAGGTAAAGATTGTTGATGCAAAAAACACCTATCTTCTGGGAGAGCTCATAGAATATTGAAAATATATGCTCCCCTTGAAGATTTGAGCACGATTTTATCATGGTTCTCGCACATTTCAATTATCATTCCTGGAAGCGCAAGGATGGGCAGATCGCCCCAGATGTGCTGCACCTCCCCATCTTTACGCACTCCCTCGCAATTTTCACTTTCTGGGGGAACTTCCTCTATCATCTCACCGATCTTTCCATCATAGCAGATTAGCCATTTCTCACCATCCAGAATAAAGAAAATTTCGTGATCTGCGAATCTAAGATACCCTGTTCTTTCGCCAAGGGGAACCTTGGTGAAGTAATACCATCCATTTTCATGCTTTGCAAGGTAGAATTTCTTCTTCTCCGAGTCAACAACAAGAAGAGAGCCGCAGTATGGACATACCACAACCTTTGCAAGGTGCTTATCGTCAAGCTGAGCAAAGCAGGTAGGGCACTGCCATGGGAATCTCACGCAAATGCCCCCCTTATGCTATCTGCAATTTTCAGAGCACGAAGATTTTCCTGCACATCGTGCACTCTGAAGAAAGTAGCGCCATTGATGAGAGCAAGGACATTGGTAGCAATGGTTCCCTCAACCCTCTGGGTTATATCAACATCCAGAATCTTGCCTATGAAACTCTTTCTTGATGTCCCGATTAGAATTGGAAATCCGAGGCACTTGAAGCTTTCAAGGGAGCGGAGAATCATGAGATTATCCTCCACCCTTTTTCCAAAGCCAATACCAGGGTCAAGTATGATTTGAGAATCATCAATACCCCTACTTCTTGCAAATTCAACCCGCTCCCTGAAAAATGACATTATCTCACCGATTACATCATCATACCTGGGGTTCATCTGCATGTTCTTCGGCTCTCCCTTCATGTGCATGATTACCACTGCAGCACCGTATTCCCTTGCAACCTCAGCCATACCCTCTCTCCTGAGACCATAAATATCGTTTATTATGGTGGCTCCTCTTTTGAGGGCCTCCTCGGCAACTCTCGGTTTATAGGTGTCAATGGAGATTGGCACTTTTACTCCATCAAGCTCCTCAAGCACAGGAATCACCCTTGCAAGTTCCTCCTCCTCACTTACAGGCGATGAAAATGGCCTTGAGGACTCACCGCCAATATCTATGATATCTGCACCCTGTTTCACCATCTCATAGGCATGCTCCACCGCTCTCTCCACATCGTTGTACTTGCCTCCATCCGAGAATGAATCTGGGGTGACATTGAGTATTCCCATAATCCTGAAAGGTGGAACCCTCATCGTACCTCCAGCATGCTTCACCGCGTACTCCTCTCTCCTGATGTTCTCCAGGCATTCCTCAATTTCCATCGCGATTGCAGGTCCGCGAAACGGCTGAAGTTTCATCTTGGATATCAGAATCTCAAACTGTCTTCTGGTTCCAAAAAGTATTGCGGAGGTTTCCTCACAACTCAGCGAGGCGGTGCACCATGGAAGCGCACATTCCATCCCGGCAGCAAGCGCTTCCTGCTTCAGGAGCAAGGCCCCTTTTAGGGGAATTCCATCAATCCTGACCCTGTAAAATTCACCCTTTTTTTCCATTATCTCTATGCCCTCAGGGGATACGCCTATTCTTCGCATCTCCCTGGTGAGATCAACTATGCTTCTGGCGTTGAACATAAAAAAGGTATGAGGATGGGGGATTTAACCCTTCTCCTTGAGATGCACATCCAACTGCGGATACGGTATCTCTATTCCCTCGCTTCTGAAGGTGTCCAGTATTTTCTTTGTAATTTCACCCTTCACTGTCCAGTAATCCCCTGTCTTGGCCCATGGCCTGAGCTGGAGATTGATTGAAGAATCTGAAAGGGCGGAAATAACCACAGAAGGCGCTGGATCATCAAGCACCAGAGGATTATCGCGCATCACACGCATTGCGATCCCAATTGCCCTTTCAAGGTCGCTCTCGTAGGAGATGGAGACATCAACATCAACTCTGCGCACCGGCTTGCGTGTGTAATTCACAATACTCGCACCCCATACAAGTTTGTTGGGAATCATAATGTACTTGTTATCAGGCGTGGTTAGGGTGGTGGACATTATGCCCACCGCTTCAAGGGTTCCACCAAGGCCATTTACCTCAATGTAATCTCCGATATCAAAGGGTTTTAGCATGGCGAGCCAGAATCCTGCAAATATATTGGTCATGGTATCCTGCAACCCAAAACCGAGAATCAGGCCAATTACCGCGGAAAGACCGATCACGATGGCGCTGACATCCACATGCACAATTGGGAGAACGGCCAGGAGAACAAATACGATGAGGATCATCTTCAGGAATCTCGCCATGAACTCAATGAGAAGCTCAGGTAATTTCGTACGCCTGAGAGATTTCTTAAACAGCCAGATTGCAAAGCTTACAATCACATATCCAATCAGAAATGCCACTATTGCAATTATTATTTCCATCACAGACGCCCCTATGTATGGCAGAGGGGCATCCAGATCCAGTCCAAATATCACAACCATATTTTCACCCCACAAATCCATGTTTATGTACTATAAAAACTTTGCCTATAAAATCCCCCAGCATGCTACGCGCAATCATGGCAGAGAAAAGTTATTAAATATTGAAATGTTTTGGGTGAAATGTGATGAATCTTGCCTCACTGGGCATAAAAAACCTGGATGAGTTCATCCCGGGTGTGGGTGCATCCTCCCTTAATCTTCTCTACGGCCCTCCGGGAATCGGCAAAACCATATTCGCAATGCAGTTCCTGGCATATGGTGCCAGAAGGGGTGAGAATGTACTTTACATCTCCCTTGATGAGTCAGCGAAAGATGTGAGAAGGGATTTTGAGAATATGGATATATACATAGACGAACTCTATGTGTTTGACGCAGTGCCCCTCACAGCTGGAAAAACTGAAGTGAAGCCCGTGAGGGAGGTTACGCCTATCACAAAACTCTCCAGAATGAAGGATGTAGGGCAGAAAAAGAAACTATTTGAGGCTGACATTCTATCACTTAAATCCACATTGAAGAATGTATTTGACCGTATGAAATTTGATCGCATAGTGGTGGACTCCATAACTTCCCTTAGATATTTCTATATGCGCGGTATAGTCCCAGATTCTGGAGTCCATTCCTTCATGCGCTTTATGCTCACAAACACCAACGCCGCTGTGCTTTTCACCGCAGAGGATTTTGACAATCTACTCATAGAGAAGTCCATTGTGGACAACGTTTTCCGTCTTGAATACGACAGGAAGAACATAAACATCATCGCGGAAAAAACGATGGTTAACTGCGCAATGGAGGTGGTTCCCCTTGTTTTAACAAACACGGGTTTCTCAGTGGATGAGCGATTCTACCTAAAATACATAAAGAAGGGGGGTGAGAGATGAGGGTTAAGTTCGGGATCACAGGTCTTGACAAGATGCTGGGCGGCGGACTTGTGGACGGAAAGGTATATCTGCTGGCTGGAGATACGGGTTCAGGAAAAACCCTCCTATCACTACGATTTCTCCTTGAAGGTCTCAATAATGGAGAGAACTGTCTTTACATTGCTGTGGACAAGCCCCCCTCATTGACATTGCAATCTGCAATGCTAGGATTTGGATGGAACCTCAGCACTCTTCACATCATGGATGCTGTTCCAAGTGAAGCTCTTTACTCCACAACACCATCTATAAGGGATATTACCGCCAAGGGCGAGATAACAAAGGCTCATGAGAAAAAAAACAACGTGGAGAAAGGAGAATTGAGTGTGGAAGGATTGAGCATAAAATTACTTGAACATATGAAAAATGTGAGATATCACCGTATCGTTCTTGACTCACTGAGCATATTCAAAAAATTTGCGGTTGATGAGGACAAGGAGAAACCCGGGATTCACAAACTGTTCAATTTTCTGAAACAGACAGGTGCCACTACCATAATCACCTCTTCCAGAGATGTTGACCTTCGGGCAGAATACATTTTGAGTTCGGGAGTGATTGAAATAGAAAAAAAGCGTGGCAGTGCTGGTTTTGAAAGATACATAAGGATCGTAAAAATGCGTGGTATAGACCATGATAAAAAGCAGAAAAGGATGTACATAACGGAAGATGGAATTTTTGTACTGAGATGAAAATTTATATAGTTTGAAATAGATAATGCAGGGATGGCCTATAAGATTCCTGATGAGTCCATACTCGTGGAGATAATTGAAAGAGTAATGCGACAGGAAGGGATTGTTGATTCACAGTCTCTTCTTCTCAAGGAGGTAAGAAAACATCTGAACAGAATGGATCCAGAATATCGTGTAAGTGCCCAGAGATTGAGAAAAATCGCAATAAAAATGAAAAATATAAGGGTGGAGATAAGGTGCAAAATTACCGATCGCAGCCCTGATGACATGAAAACCTGCCCGGTA